>CAIYPD010000067.1 GCA_903928075.1 Candidatus Firestoneibacteriota bacterium | reverse complement strand
GTTTTTTGGCTTCACCCACTTGGTGTCCTCCTTTTTACTGCTTAAAACCCTCTATTAGCCTTATTATACAACACTTTTAGCTATTTTGCATGCTCTATTTATTTTTTGATATGACGGATACAGGATAAGGTAACATCACCGGACTCAGCCAATTTCCTGCCATAAAAGATAACAAAACAACTTAACGGAAAAAAAATTGCAACAAAGTTTTTGGACTGTTCAATGAGCGGTGGATAAAACTCTAATATATATAAGCGCTTCTTTTGCTCCTGCATGACCGGGGTTTAGCTCCAGTACCTTCTGCCAGGAATGCTTTGCTTCGTCAAACCTGTTTAGTTTCAGGTAAGCTATCCCAAGATTATAGTAGGCATCCACAAAACCCGGTGAACATTTTATGGCAGTTTCGTATTCTCCCGCAGCTTCTTTCGCCTGACCCTTGCTCATATAAATATTTCCGAGATTTATCCTTGCATGCGAAGCTTCCGGTTTGACCGCCAGGACATCTCTGTATATTTTTTCCGCCTCCGCAGTTTTTCCCTGTTTTTCATAGGCCACGCCAACATTTACATAGAAATCAATATTTTGCGGATTGGCTCTCATCATCTTCTTGAGCAGCATATTAGCGTTATCAAGCTCATTATCCTGCAGGTACATACCGAGCAAAGCTTGCCAGCTTTCGGCCTGTCCGAGCATTGCCGCTTTTTCAAATGATTTTTTAGCTTCCTCCCTTCTGCCAAGTGCGTTCAGTGCCATACCTTTATTGTGAAAAGGACCGGCTATTTCCGGCGCATTCCTTGTTGCTGCATCAAATTCTTTCACAGCTTCATCAAGCCGGCCCGCTCCCATGTAAGCATTCCCAAGATTATTTCTTCTCTCAAAAGAGGTCAGGTGCAGTGCCAACGCTTTTTCCATCTGTAAAAGATATTCTTTGGAATAACCGTACCTGGCGTAAACGGTGCCGATTTCATGCTGAACCCAGTCCATGTCATAAGAAAGAGAATCTGCGGATACAAGTTCTAAAATTGCCTCTTCTTTTTTCGCGATATAAAAAAGGTAATCTGCCTTAAAAATACGGTAGCGCGCGAGCATATCCCTGTTAAAAATATCATAATTCACTCCATCCGGTTTTTCGGTATCCTTAAAAGAAAAAATACGCCCGTCACCTTTTCCCGCTTCGTTAGCCCGCAGTACCCTATAGAGAATACCGGAGGGAACTTTTGTAAAGCGCTTATAAGAAAAGATTCCGCTCTCTATTGTATGGTAGATAGGACTGTTAGTCCTTAGAACTGATTCAAGGTACAACTCTACCCTCTGATTAAGAAAGTTTTTATATACAATACCCTTATCGTGCGTAGTAAGAAGCGTCCTGTACGCCATACCGTTCTCATCGCAAACAATAACATCCGGCCGGGCTTTTTCCACAAACTGGAGGTAGGCCAGTTGATAAAGAGGTGTGTCTTCATTTGCGAAGATAATACCGCCGGTTTCACAGGACCTTAAAGTATTTACCCCGTATGAATATGCCAGATAGTTACCGCTTTTGTCATTTTTTTTGAAATTCAACTTTAAAAAGAAGGATACAAATAGCAAAACAATCATCAGAGCGATAAAGGATGCAGATCTGCTTTTAAACCGGTCCTTGAACATATGGATACCAAAAAAAGCCCAGATTAAAAGCATAAAATATGCAGGTATAAAGAAGAGATTATTGACAGCAAAAGAAACAGGGGTCATTTCAGTGTTTATGACTATCACAATACCTGCTATCACAAATAAAAATACAGTTAAGCTAAGATAAAATAACGGTTTTAGTTTTTGTTTACAATAATAGATGCCGAACGAGGCTAGAAGAATAATGAGCACAGTAAATTGCTTATTCAGCTGGGAAAATATGGTCAATGCCTGAGAAAAAAACAACCGGAAAGTCTCACTGTTTTTAGAGAGCGAACCATACTGGAGCCTCAGTATATGATCCAGCATGCCTTTAAGATCCGCCGGGTTATTGGAATTCATGAGAGGATATTCGGCTGCTCTTATCGGAAGATAAAAATAAACCAGGAGCCCTGATAAGAACAAAAATAATGAAACCGTAATAAGCTTTATATCCTTAAACCGCGTCCTATCGGAAAAGAATATGAACAGGAAAAACCCCGGAAAGAAGGCCAGCGCCGTGTAGTGATTAGTTAATGCCAGGCCAAAAAAGAACGATGCAAGATAAATGTAGTTATTCTTCCTTTTATAATACCAAATGACCAGTATCCAGGAGATAAGTGCGAGAAAAAAAACATTTAATATATAGAGTGCTCCTTTGGCGTGAGTTGCCTGGGACCAGAAGGCCTCTGTAAAAGCAAAAAGAGCAGCAAAAATAAGAGCAAATAAGTTTGAACCTGATAATATTTTCTTTAAAAGATTAAAGAGCAGGAGTATAGCCAAAGCGGCGAAGAATGCCGCGACAAGATTAACACGGAAAGCTATAGAACCGAGCGGAAGCCAGGTAAAGAGTTGGCCAAGGATACAAAACAATGGGTATCCCGGCGAGTGTGGTATACCCATAAGATACGCTGCAGAGATAAGTTCCCCTCCATCCCCCACATAAACAGTAGGACAAGAGGTTTCGGCATAAATTGCAAGCGTAATTATAAATATGAAACATCCAAAAAATCGTTTCACTAAACACCCTATCCGGCAGCCATCGAAATAAAAACCATTTAATATTTTTCTACCTGGAAAGCTATACAATATTTAGACAGGACAAATTTACTCTCGCAATCAGATTATAATTAGTAGTTTTTCCAAATATTCGTTTATTTGTAATCAGTCATCCACAATTATTTCTTACAGTGTATCCCTACCTTGCAGTATTTGACTACATGTGCCACAGCTTCATCCGCCGTATCCGCGGTAAGAAAAAGATCCAGGTCGGAGGCATCAATATAGCCTCTGCCCAGCATCTCTTTCTTAAGCCAGTCCAAAAGCCCCTGCCAGTATTCGGTCCCGACCAATATAACCGGAAACTCGTTTATTTTTTTTGTCTGAATCAGAGTGATGGACTCAAAAAGTTCGTCTATGGTTCCAAAACCGCCCGGCATTATTATAAAAGCCGTAGCGTATTTAACAAACATAACTTTTCTGGCAAAAAAATATCTAAAGTTCATGGTTTTGGTCAGGTACGGATTAGGTTTTTGTTCATGCGGCAGTTCTATATTAAGCCCTATGGATTTACCGCCGGATTCAAAAGCACCTTTGTTTCCCGCCTCCATCATACCCGGCCCACCCCCTGTTATTACAGAGAATCCCTTCCTAACCAGTTTTGCGCCTATTTCTGACGCTATCTTGTAATATTTTTCGCCGGGTTTTTCCCGGGCGGCCCCGAAGATAGAAACAGCCGGGGTAACTTTTGCCATTTCCTCAAAACCTTCGACGAACTCCGCCATGATACGGAAAATCCGCCAGTTATCCTCCATCGTAAAATCATCTATCTGCTTTTTCTTCATAACTTTTGCTCCTAACTCCCGGCCTATTTTTTCGGCCGGGCGTAATTCAACGAAATATCGGCCTTAATAGAAATCTCCCCGTCTTCGGTGCTGGCAGCGTTATAATCCTCTTTCAAATTAAAATCAAAATCAGCCTCATTTAGTTTCATCTTTTCCTTAAGCCTGCTGAATTTCTCTCTTATCTCTTTAAGGGCATTGTCCTTTGCCTGCTTCATAAGTTTTTTGAGAGTCTCCTCGTTGAAATGGTAATTTATAAGCTGGTTAGCAGCATCTTTTATGTCAGGGGTAATTTTCGCCGCCGACCCGCCTTTGGTCAGGGCCATTTTGGCTTTGTTCGAACCTATTTCGGTTATACTGCTTGTGGCTGTTTCCTCCCCGGCGGCATTGGCGGCAATAGCCACGGCGCCGTATTTTACCCCGGCATCAATGAGAGCAAGCAAATCCTGGGGAGTTTTTGCGCCCAGGTCATTTATTACGATAGTTTTTTTCATTGAACTTGTGTAGCTCTTTTCAGGTATCAATTTGCCCTCATCATCATATTTAGACGAGGCAGTTTTTATTTTTGAAGTGGACTCCTGCATCTGTATCCCGGAGACGCTTACTTTAAAATTCTCCTTTTTTAGTTTAAAATCCCGGCAGAGACTGCGAATGAGAAAATCCAACTTTTGATCCAGGTCCCGGCCTAAAGACGCCATATTGGTGCCCGGTATCGAACTGATAGAAAGCTGAACAAACACATTGTCAGGTTTGGCCGTTACTATCCCCGTGCCGGTTACCGAAAAAGAGTCTAACAGGTTGTTTTTATAATTAATGTTTTCCAGTTCCTCGCTGGCGGTAAGTTTATCCGCCATATCCTGAGCAAAACCGTTTACTGCGGTGAAAACAAGCAGGGCGCATATAATTGCTTTTCGCATAAGTCTCCTAAGCTTTAAGTTTTCTTTTGTCTTCTTCAACTGTTTCAAAATCCGTCACATCTATTATTTCGGTATCCCTCGTTTTTTCCGGCGCTTGCATCTTCGGTTCTTCCTGCTGTTTCTGCCTCGGGAAAAAAACTCTTTTAAGAACATATACGACCAGACCCACAGGTAGGCTTATGACTAAAACTGCCAGTAAAGCAAAAAAGAAGAAAAACAAAATAACCAGACCCAGTAAAACAAGAACGACCAGCATAAGCTTTCCGATAAAAGAACCCGAGCCGCCTCCGCCAAAACTCACAAAACTACGCATATTATTTTTTCTTTTCCTCTGCGGCTTTGACCAAAAAATCCTTAAAGCCGGCGTTACAACCATAAAAAAAATCCCCGAAAACACGGAGGCCCACGAAACCGGACTCAAAATTGGGGTCTTCAACGGAAACGGTCAAATTACCGTTAACATAAATCTCAATTTTTTTCCCTTCACAGGCAACTTTGAGCGTCACCCACTCTTTCAATCGTATGTATTGCTCACTGCCTGCAAAATAGGTTTCCCGTCCCTTGACCCGGCGTATAAGAAGAATACTTCCCTGATCCTCCGGATTTACCTTGGGATTAAAAACGAGAATATAGAGATTCTGCCTGTCAACGGCGCGAAAAACCAGACTGCCTTCCCGGCTCTCCACTCTTACTTTGCATTCCAGTATAAAGTCCGTAAATACTTTCTTCTTATATAGAAGCAACCCATCACCGCCGCTTGAACTCCCCGCAAGAAAACTCTCGGTCTGTTTCCAGTTCCCGGAAAGGGTTTCCCACCCGGCAAAAACACCCGTTTCATTCTTTCCTGTCAGGCTATCTATGTATTCCGCGGCAGGCGCCGCAGTCAACGCCAGAGTCAGAGCCAGAAGAGCTTTTAAGAGCATCGCTTTCCTTTTAAATTAATTTTTGGCAGTTGCTGAAAAACTCTTTTTAAGACTTTTTCAGCTGCAATTCTGATAATTTTACCCGCCATTTGTGATCAAATGACGGGGGAACAGACTACTTAATGTCCATTATTTTAGTTTTTTAGCAGCCTGTCAATCCTCAAAAATGAGGGAAAAAGATTCCTTTACCTTGCGTCCGGCTTCCTTTGGGTCAAACTCCGGTTTTTTATCTATCAGATTGATTATACTACTTTTCAGATTGTTTTTGAATGTATTTTCATTCAGTTCCAGGCAAGGCATACCGCTGCTTTCACAGAAATACTTTATTTTTGTGTCAACATTTATCCCTATAAAAGGTTTATTAAGAGCGTAAGCCAGGAGCAGGCTGTGATATCTGGCGCCCACAACCAGGTCAAGATTTGAAAACTCTTCAAGCAGGTCCGTAAGCCGGGATTTTATCCGTATCTCGCCTCCGATAACATTATCTTCCGGAAGATGAAAAGGATAAAAAATAAAATTTAAATTTTCTCTGTCTTTCAACTGTTCCTCAATCTCCCGGATGCCGTCCACATACGAGCCGTAATTTTTAAAGCGCCGGAGCGTTACCCCCACCCGGGCCCCCGTTTTCTTCTCTTTAATGTAAGGCGAAAAATCCAGGCCAAAAACTGCGTCCGCAGAGATTACCGTCTTTTTATTTAACCCGATTTTTTTTAGTTCTTCGTAAGAGCCCGGGTCGCGGACGGTAAGGACATCTGCAAGATTTAAAACCAACCGCGTAAAATATAGCGGCCATTTTCCGGTAACCGGTCCTATCCCCTGCGAAAAAAGGACCACCCTTTTCATAAATATTTTTGCCATTACAACCAGTGACAGATAATAATAAAGGCTCCGGGTGCTGGTTTTATTCTGGAATAAACCGCCGCCGCCCCCGAGCAAAATATCAGAATTTAATATAGAGAGAAGAACCGCAAAAGGATTCCAGCGGTTTTTGGCCGCAACCCCAAGTTCCTCAGCAGTTTCTTTCGGCCTCTTGGAAAGCACCGTTAGTTCAGCGTGTTCTTTCAGGTTGGCCACCAGAGATAAGAGTATCAGCTCATCACCCCTGTTTTTAAAACCAAAATACCCGAAGATGACTACTTTTTTGCGATTTTCCTGCATAATATAAGCATTCCTCCCAGTAAAATTCCTATAAAAAGTCCAAAAACCGTCCGGAGCAAGGACAAGCCCAGATCAGAGTGGGCGTGGCAAAAAGTATTGATCAACGAAGTTTGGCCCAGCATCCCGAGTGCCAGTAAAAATACGGCCGGTACCAGCTCCGCTTGTCTATTAGCCACAGAGCGCGCGCGGTTATAAATATAAAGGCCAAGAAGTAAAGCCGGATGACCCACCAAATATTCTTTGAACCGCGGCCGGGCATAGAAGACCTTCTCAAACCAGTCTCTTAATTCTTTTTCATAAGGAAAAAGCGGCAGGGAATAATTACCGCTTCTTGCCACCACCAGAAGAACCAGAAGTGAAAGTCCCGCGGCCGAGAGTAAAATAAACACTTTGCCCGTAAAAAGTTTTTTATTATCCCGGGCCAGAATGAAAAACACCGCAAGCGGAGGTAAAAGCAAGGCCGCCTTAACTCCCGCGAACTGCTCAATTTTCAGCATGAAAACAGTTTCCGATAAAAGTGCGGCGATTATAAACGCGGCGGCCAGAGAAAAAGCACTAATAAGCGCAAACTGGGCCGAAACATTCTTAAGTCTTAGCGCCGAAAAAAAACCAAAAAGAGGCAGAAACAGAGCTAAAATAAAAGCCATAGATTTTTTAACCGCTACATTTTTTATGAAACCTATACCTTTTAGTTGATACGGATTATTCCCTTCAACCGCTAATATCATCCCGCGCTTGGGAAGGGCCATTGCAAGTTTTTCCAGATATGCGGGATTCTTAAGATAAAGAATGTTTATTTTTCTTTCCAGCACCGCCCGAACATATCTTTTAATGGTCTCCTCTTCATTATAATTTTGAAGGTCCTTGTCCAAAATGGAATGCAGGGTCAGGATTCGGTCCACCGGGATTAGTTCAAAGCCTGAGGGCTTTTCAAATTCCATAGAGGCTACGCGAAAATTCTCCTCGCGCACCACCGCCGGCTCACCGATTACATTGTTCTTAAAAAAAAGCACGGCTTTTTTATTTTTTATTTTCCTGACATCCTCGCCTTTTTTTATTTCGACCAGTGGTATCCCTGCTATTTTTTGGTTTTCAAGAGCAAGCGCCTCTTCAAAAGTCAGAACATAATAAACTGCTGTGCCTCCCTCTTTGTAATCTTTAAGACTGACTGCAAGGCAGGTAACTTTGTACTTTTCCAGAGCATACCTTTTTTTTAGTTGAACAAAAGAAACGCATAGAAGCAGAAGTAAAGCGGAAACTAGCAGGAATAAAACAAACCTGAAACTCTTCATCGGGTCAAAGAGCCCCCTTTTTCTTTTTTTGTTTTTTACTTTCGTTTTCCGGCGCTTCTTTTTTTGAACTTTTTTGCAATTCGATACCATTATAGACCAGGAGCACAAGTAAAGCCGTAACCCCGCCCAGGACAAAACCAGAAAGCACATCCAGCGGATAATGCACTCCGACATAAATGCGGGAATAGCCGACAATTAAAGCGATGCTGAAAATCAACCACCCGTACCTGCGGTAAAAGAAAAGGGTAATCACGGAAAGCGCCATCATATTGGCGGCATGATTGGAAGGAAACGAGTATTTACCGGCTTGAGCCAGAATGTGCACCCCCGGAAGAACATCGCAGGGTCTAAGCCTTCCGAAATATGGTTTAATCAGCCGGTAGGCAACGGCGTCCGCTAGCAAAACAGCCACTATCATACAGATAATAGCTATCCGGGTCCGTTTGCTGCCTTTAATTAGAAAATATAAAGCGACTAAGATTACCGGCACGAGGATGATGGCTTCATTGGTAATTACCGGCATAATAACATCAAAAACCGGGTTCATCAGACTTTTATTCAAAAAATAAAAGGCGCGTATATCCCATCCCAGAATATTTTTTATTAACTCTTCCATTATTTTCTCACTTTCCAAAAAGCCCCTTAAGTAGATTCATACCCTTTTCTTTCAGGTCTTCGGTTTTGTTTTTCAATTCCTCTTCGGCCTTCTTTTTTAGTTTATTTTCCAGGTTTCTTTGTGAGCGTTCTAAAATTGGTGCGGGCAGGTTCGGGCTAAGAAGGGTGCCGGTCAGGATAAAATCCACCGGAAACCAGCCGTTTTCATCGGAGCCGTACCGGCCGAGATCTCCCATCTGTTTTGCCGCATTGGGTGCGAGGTCATTTAAGAATTTTAAATTCAAAGTGCTCTCCAGATCCCGGTCATAATTCACTTCGCCGGCAATAGAGTAACGCATATCATCACAAATAATCCTGAACTCCTCTATGACCGCTTTCTGGTTCGCCGCGCTGACCTTCCCGGTAAATTCCCGGAAATTAATTTCCTCGGTACGGTTCAGTTTCAGAGCCGCCAGAGCATCTCCCAGGATCTTCCAATTCTTAAGCTTACCATTAATCATCTTGTAGGAGAGTTTTGCCGTAAGGTTCTTTTTAAACGACTTCTTATTCGCCCCGGCACCTTTCAGCTCCAAACTACCAAGGGCACTACCGTAAATTTTATCCTTTAATTCCCCGCCTGCATCAGGTTTCAAAAAGGAGTCTATCAATCCGTTTATAAAACTTCCTGACTCAATGCCGGCGGCATCGGCTTTAAGTTCATATCCGAGCCCCCTAGTATTAAGGTCAATTTTTACAACACTTTTAAGGGTGCCGTTGTAAGCAGTCAGCCCGCTGTCCAGAAAAACATTTCTATCCGCCAGTTTAACAGCCGACGAAACCTCGGAGAGTTTAACTTTTTTGTAAACAACCTCGTTAAGAAGAGCTTTGCCGTCAACGCGGAGCCCCGGATTTATATAGTTTATATATTCCGCCAGTTCCCCGTCGGTAAAGCCGGGATTGGGCTCAACCTTCCCGCCCGTTGTGCCTGTGGCAGTTTTTTCCTTGCCGAAAATCGCACCCGCTTTTTTCTCGGGCATTGCGTCCATTAGCTCGTCTATCAGGAATTTGCGGCAGGCTAACGAAAATTTCACCTCGCCGGTAAATTTTGTTTTCCATTCGGTCATAGTTTCGAGATTGAAATTGGCTGCAGAAAGTGTCCCGTTAAAAGGCGAGGTACCGCTTAAAAATGTTAAGTCCGTAAGTTCCATTCTCTTTTCTGTTAAACTCAGAACGGCATTTAGTTTTGAGATTCCATAATTAAAACTGCTATTTTTGGTTCCAAAATCAAAGATCTGCCCCTTGATAGCAATAACAATCCCCTTGTAATCTACAAAGTAATCTTTCTTAACCGGAACCTTTAGATTTCCGGCAAGCTTTACTTTTCCCGACGCCTCAAAACCTTCCATAACGGGCAAAAAAGTATAAATCTCGGCAATACCGGCCTCCCCGTCTAATTTAGCGGTAATTAAAGGCGCCTCAAAACCAACAACTTCAATCCGGGCTGCAAATTGAGAATCCTTCAGCTTCACCCCGGCGTCCAGGTTGACTTTTTCTCCGGCTATCTCCAATTTATAATCCAGCGTAAAGTTATGTTTTGCCGGCTTGGCAAAATTAGTACTGTATTTTATCCCCATTCCTGTAACATCCGCCGATCCCGAGCCCGAGGCCTTAAGTTCATACGCTTTTGGTGTCTTTACCATATTTCCTGCGAGTATAAACTTCAAAGAAGCATTCCCGGTCAGGGCGAACTGATTTAAAAGCGCCTTTTGTTCTTTAGCTGCCAGTGCCCCCGCAAGTTTAAGCATTTTTTCGCCGTTAAGCTGAACATCCGCATCAAGCCTGAACTTCGGATTTTCAAGGAATTTTTCGAGTTCAAGATTTGCGATAAGGTCTATACCGGCCCCGGGTATCCGGAAAAAGAGTCTTGTAGCTTTAAACAACTGTTCCTTATACTTCAATTCCATAGTCCCGTCAAAAGCCAGGTCCAGCGGTACATTGTTGTAGATTATACCTGCGGAAGCTTTTACATAAAAAGGCTTCACAGATTCCAGGGAAAGACCGGAGACCGAAATAAAAATTTTATTTACCTCGATTACAGAAACGGTCGAGCCGCTTTTGTCGCTGTATTTTACGGTTCCGTCAATAAGGGCGAATTGTGAAATGGAGAATTCAAGCGGCAGCTCTGTACTTTTACCCGGTACTACCGCAGCTGTTCCGGGAATTTTTGCATTATTTTCCAGCAGGTCGGAAAAATTGTATTTCTCCTTCCTCCCTTTTTCTATAAGAATGTAGGGTTTTACGAGTTCAATTTTAGTAAGTTTTACCTGTTTTCTGAAAAGTGCCCAAAAATCATATTTCAAAACTGCGGACTCCGCGGAAATAAAATTCCCTGCGGAAAACCCGGCGCTGTTGCACACAGAAAAACCTTTAAGTTCTATGCCTTTAAATAAACCAAAGGACAGGCTTTCTATTTTTACTTCCCTTTTTAGTTCCTGCGAAGCCTTTTCCACCAGCTTATCTTTTACTTTATCCCAGGGAATCAGAAAAGAAATTACAAGAGCGAGAATTAAAACCAGTGCTGCCGCGCTGCCGGCAACAAGCCCAAGTATTTTAAAGGTTTTCTTCAAAGGCACTCCCTAAAACATATATTTTGATATATTCTACCAGATTTTAGAATTGATTACACAAATAAAAATTACTCAAAGATACCTCGCCACAGTATTCTTCGTTTAGGGCTACAGTTACACAAAACGCAAGTAGTCTTTAATTTTCAGCAATTTCGATTATTCCACAGAAATATAGACACATAACTGCGAATTATGGTATATTTAAACAGTAAACTATCAGAGGGTAGAAAATACCGGCTTTCTGGTTTTATTTTTTCGTACAAAGGGGTCGACTATGTCAAAGATTTTGTATTTTTTTCTCGCGGGTTTTCTTCTTCTTGCCGCCTTCACTGAAAAGTTGCCGGCGGCCTCCAGCGCACTACCTTTTCTAAGGATTGCGCCTTCAGCAAGAGCCGCAGGCATGGGCGAAACCTTCGTTGCCGTCGCCGAGGGTGCTGACGCCTCCTACTGGAATCCGGCAGGCCTGGCAAATATGTATTCCATGGAATTATCTTTAACCCATATGCTTTATTGGGATTCTTCTACTTATGACTACGCTGCTTTCTCTTACCCGTTTTCAAAACAACTTGTCCTCGGAGCGCACATCATATATATGAATTACGGTGCCATAGCAAAAATTTCCGAAACCCCGAGCGGTTCCATCGGAACAGTTACAGATTCCTTCACGCCTTCTGACCTGGCTTTTGCGGTTAGCGCGGGTTATTTATTAAGTAAAGATATTCAACTCGGCGCTACGGTTAAATACGCGCTGCAAACAATTGACACCTCCAGTGCCTCTGCTTTCGCGGCAGACCTGGGAGCGCTAGTAAGTCTTAAAATGCTGGACGATAATCTTCTTTTTGGCGCTGCCCTCTCCAACCTGGGGATGCAAATAAGCGGCGACAATTTACCGCTCACGGCAAGAGGCGGAGTTTCGGACAAGTTCAAACTTATAGATCCCGAGGATCTCACCGTTGCCGTTACGGCCTATTTTCCTTTTGATACCGGAAAACTTACGGAAAATATTGGCGCCGAATTCTGGTACCAAAAAGAAATTGCTTTCCGCCTGGGCTACAAAATCGGTTATGACATAGGAAATTTCACGGCTGGTTTGGGCTACAAAGGTTTACTGGAAGGAGTCTTCGGCTATGAAATCGATTACGCCTACGCCTCTTCCGGCAATCTGGGGGACACCCACAGGCTCTCGGTAATTCTATTCCTCGAGGCAGACAACAGGAAAACCGGAAACAGCGGGAATAAAGGCAACCTTGGGATTAGGAGTTCACCCGTCCTCAACAAAAAATAAATTTTTCTTAAAAGGCGGATGGCTTAGATGAAATTTTTCTTTATAAGTTTAACCGTACTCTATGTGGTTCTCCGGATTATTTTCACACTACTTGACAGAAAAGGCGGCAAAACACCGGAAAAAGAAAGCCTTGCACTCAAATATTTTTCCAAAGAAGACCTTGAAAAAGCAAAAGAATACCATGATCGTGGCTTCAGAGCTTCAGTTGCCAGAAAAATTATTTCTTTCGTTTTTCCGCCGGTCTTCTTCTTTAGCGGTTTTTCCGTCTATCTTTTAAACGTGCTGCACCCCTTTTCCTTCGGCTATCTTACAATTCAAGGCGCCATTTTCATTCTCTCTTATTTTATACTGGAATTTCTGCTTAACCTCCCTTTTCAGTACTACTTTTCTTTTGCTCTGGAACATAAGTTCGGGTTCTCCAATATGACGGTTAAAGACTGGATTATCTACACACTGAAACAATTTTCCGTAAGCGCCTTTTTAAACATAATATTGATCTCAGCAGCTTATTTAACCTTTCGAAAAACAGGCGCTAACTGGGTCTGGTTCATTCCTTTGGTTCTGCTGGCCTTTGAACTAATTTTTACTTTTCTCTATCCTTATATCTTTCTCCCTTTATTCTATAAAAAAAGCAATTTTGAGCAAGGCGAGTATACCGCGCCGATATTTGAGGTTGCGGAAAAATCCGGTATAAAACTGAAGAAATTATTTCAGATCAACGAATCAAAATACTCCAAACACACCAATGCTTTCTTTACGGGATTCGGACCGGAAAAGTCCATCTACATCTTTGACACGCTGGTAAAAAATAACAGTCCGGAAGAAGTCGCCTCGGTTGTGGCGCATGAAGCCGGGCACTGGAAACACCATCATGTCTTAAAAGGCATAGCCCTGGGTTTCTTCGGTTCTTTTATTATTGCCTGGCTGGTAGCCCTGACCTTCCCTTTGTTTGCGGGAAACCTGTTAGTTTCGAATTTTGAGGGTCTGCCGCTTTTATCTTTTATCCTGACTATTTATACTTTTTTCACTGCCCCTCTGGACAGTTTTATCAGCAGAAAAATGGAGGTAACCGCGGATACCTACGAGCTTGCGTCCACGGGAAAAAGAGAAGTTTTTATCTCCAGCATGGTGCGTCTGGCAAAAGACAACAAATCCTATTTATATACGAACGATTTTCTGACCTTCTGGTTCGCTTCTCACCCGCCTATGCTTAAACGCATCCAAATGGCACTGGATTTTGATTTTAGAGGAACCACGGAGAAAAAATGATAAGAAAAATACCGGTCAGACTTACCACCGGCACTGACAGAAGTTACAACATAATTATCGGCAACAATATTCTTGGGAATCTGGGCAAAGCGCTCAAGGCCTTGAACTGCGGGACCTCGGTTTTTATCATAACAGATAATAATGTCGCTCGTCTCTATCTGAAAATAATAGTCTCTTCGCTTAAAAAAGCCGGCTTCGCAGACACGGGGAAAATAATCCTGCCGGCCGGAGAAGAACGGAAAAATTCCGGCACCTTCCTCCGTATTTTAAACGCTCTTTATGATTTTGATCGTAACCAGCAGAAAAAAATAGTAATACTAACTCTGGGCGGCGGAGTCGTAGGTGATCTGGGCGGTTTCGTCGCCGCCTCCTACAGGCGGGGTATTAATTACATTCAGATCCCGACAACGCTCCTCGGTCTGGTTGACTGCGGCCTCGGCGGAAAAACCGGTTTCAATTTTAGAAAGGCAAAGAACCTGATTGGGGCTTTCTGGCAACCGCGGCTGGTCTATATGGATACCCTAGTAATAAAAACTCTTCCTCTTCGGGAATTGCGCTGCGGGCTGGCGGAAACAATAAAGTACGGGGTGATTAAGGATAAAAATCTCTTTTCTTTTCTGGAAAATAATATTAGCGGTCTCTTAAAACGCAAATCCCTGCTCTTAAATAAAATTATCCCGATTTGCATCAAGATTAAAGCAAAGATAACATCGGCTGACGAAAGGGACGACAAGGACATCAGAATAATTCTTAATTACGGCCATACGCTCGGGCATGCGCTAGAAGCGGCCACAAATTACAGGAAATTTAACCATGGAGAAGCCGTCGGCATCGGAATGGTGCTGGCTGCCAAATTAGCGGTCAAACTCGGTTTAATACAGGCAAAGGACGCCGGGCGGATAGAAAGCCTGATTTTTGCCGCGGGACTCCCGGTCTCGGTAAAAGGCATTCCGGAAAACAAGATTCTCGCTTCCATGCGCCGCGACAAAAAATTTATTTCCGGCGTAAACCGTTTTGTACTTCCGGCCGGTATAGGCAGGGTAGTAGTAACAGAAAATATCCCGGAGAGCATGATACGAAAGGTACTATCAGAAAGACGATAGAAGACAAGACCGGAGTTTTGTTTTAACTTTGTACTTTGTACTTCGTACATTGTACTTTTTTCCGCCCTTACGACCCTCAGACCTTCTAACCCTCTGCTTAGTACGCGTAGAGTCTTCCGTAGGGTCTGAGCGAAAATGGCGAAAGTTTCAGGAACTGACTGCTAAGTATGCTGTTTTTTTCCTTTTCCATACCGAAAACGGAGCAGAACTCACCTACATATTTTTCCAGCAGTTTTTTGTCCTCATCTTCCAGTTTCCCGGCTTTTACTTCCTTGCCTAGCAGCCGGGGGTCTATTCTATCCGTTCTTAGGAAAATCCGGCCCGCATGCATGCCTGTCCCCACAAAATCCCTGACCGGTAGGCCTTTGGAATTAAGCCCCAGTATTATGAGCAACCCGCCCGCCATATATTCTCCGAGGAAATCCTTGGCCTCCCCGCCGGCGACAATAACCGGAAACATACCCTGATACTCCTTCATATGTATGCCCACTCTATAGCCGACATTGCCCTTAATGAAAACCTTTCCGCCGCGCATGCCATAGCCGACGATATCTCCGGCATTGCCGTTAACAATAATTGAACCGGAGTTCATAGTGTTGCCGATGGCATCCTGAGCGTTACCGTTTATTTCAATATCCGGTCCGTCCATAAAGGCTGCCAGATCACCGCCGGGATAACCGTTTATGGTTATTTTTACCTGTTTTTTTATACCCGCACCGATATACCTTTGACCGCAGACATTATTAAGAACTATCTCGCCGGCCTGGTCGAGTTTTTCATGGATAAGTTCATTCAACTCTTTGAAGTCCTTTCCTTTCGCATCAATATAGATTTTATTCATACTTCTGTACCTTCCCCGGTGACAAAATGTTTTCTGAAATCTCTTGGCAGGACCAGAAAGCCAAAATCGTCCAGCAAGAGTTGTTTCTTTAACGCCGAGACATCAAGTTTTTGTTTAATAAGAAGCCCGAAAATACCCGCGCGCTCGATGGCATTGACAAGTACCACGCCAACGATGCGGTCTTCCTTAATAACTATTTTTTTATACCTTCCACCCTCACTCGACAATAAGATTTGATAGTCCGCGGTCTTAGGATTTGTTAAGCCGAAGGATATCGACGGTACGCCAAGAATAGTCACCGAGTTCATCGGAAACATCCCGTCATATTCCGTAATCTTGCCTGCCATATTTGCGCCTGCTACTCCGCCCTGCCTGGCCGCAACCGGCCAGATGGCTATGACCGCGTTCTCACCCGATAAAAATTCGCGCCCTTCCGCCACATCGCCTGCGGCATAGACCCCGGGAATATTAGTTTCCATCTTTGTGTTTACAACTATCCCCCGGTTTACTGCCACTCCTGTGCCTTTGCAAAGTTCAATATTCGGCCGAACTCCTACAGCCATTATAAGCAGTCTGGTTTTAATTGTTTTACCGCTGGAAAGTTCCAGTGCTTCCAGTTTTTTAGCTTTGGAAATTATCTTTTTTATCGTTGTTTCTTTTAAAAACTCAGAACCGGACTCTTTTAATTTTTCCTCAAGCAGGGCCGAGGCAGTTTTATCAAAAGTGTTAGCGAGAAGCCGGTCCGCCATTTCCACAATCCTTATCTTAATTTTACGGGCCAGCAGCCCTTCAGCCGCTTTCATGCCGATAAGCCCCGCACCAAGAATCACGCATTCTTTGATCTTATTTTTCTCTATGTACTTTATAAGTTTTTCTACTTCGCCAAGTTTCACAAATGTGAAAATCCCGGATATATCTTCAAAATACCCGTCTATCGGAAGTTTTATGGGCACCCCGCCGGTACAGATAAGCAGGCGGTCATATTTAATTATTTCATTATCGGCAGTCAATACCGTCTTTTTTTTGGAATCTATTTTCTTTGCGGCCGTGTTCCATCTTACCGTTATTTTCATTTCCTCTTCAAAATCTTTGGGAATAAAACTCAACTTATTTTTCATAACCTGCCCGGCAAGGAAGTAAGAAATCAAAGGCCGGGAGTAAACCGAGGTTTCATCCGTAAGCACCACTATTTCGGAGGCTTTGTCAAACTCCCGGATACTTTTTATCGCGCTTATCGCGGCTACCGAGTAGCCAATTATAAGATGTCTCATCGGTACTCCTTTAAAATTATGGCATGATTCGGGCAGTGTTCGACACAGGCCGGTTTTTCCCTGCCGGTACAAAAATCACATTTGGACCCGACTTTCTTTTCTTTTAAATCTGGTTTAATGACGCCGAAAGGACAGGCCATAATACACATCCAGCACCCGACACATTTTTCCGTATCATGAAGCACTGTACCATGCTTATCTTTGTACATGGCCGAGGTCAGGCAGGACTCGATACAGGGCGCGTCTTTACAGTGCCGGCACTGAAGCGCAAAGGTAGTATAACCCTGCTCCTCAAAGACCAGTGCGGATAAAGGCCGGCCTTGCGCAGACTTAAAGGTTTTAATAATGTTTTTGGACTTTGAGTGGGCCGTGGCGCAATGCACCTCACAAAGCCGGCACCCCAGACAATACTCTTCCCTAATCACAATTTTTTTCATAAGCGCTTCCTTGTTTAGAATTTATCGCTTAGCTTCATACTTCGTACCTTGACTTATCCTTACACTTAGTACTTCGTACCTTGTACTTTGTACTTATCCTTACCAGGACTCCCCGGCATGCTTTAAACCCAGCAATTCAAGTTCCAGCGCCGAAAGATCAACTCCCCGCAACTGTCCTCTGTTGCCCCTTAAAGATTCTATGGCGTTAATACCCATACCGCCCAGCATCTCTTTTATCTCAAGCGACCAGGCCCTAAGAAGATTATAGGCCCTTTCAGAACCCACTTCAGGATTTAACCTCTTCTTCAAGTACGGGTCCTGCGTAGCAATACCCCAGTTACATTTACCTGTATAACACTTCTGGCAAAGATGACAACCGAGAGAAATCAGAGCAGAACTACCTATATAAACCGCGTCCGCCCCCAGCGCAATTGCTTTAATTATATCTCCGGAATTTCTAAAACCGCCGGCCGCTATAAGCGAGGCCTGATTTCTTATGCCTTCTTCCCTTAACCGCTGGTCGACTACCGCAATGGCAAGTTCAATAGGCAAGCCGACATTATCACGAATGACCGCAGGAGCTGCACCGGTCCCGCCCCTTATCCCGTCTATCACCACAAAATCTGCGCCGGCGCGTACCAGGCCCGAAGCGATGGGCGCGACATTATGCACGGCCGCAATTTTGACTCCAACAGGTTTTTTATACCGGGTCGCTTCCTTCAAAGCGTAGACCAACTGTTTAAGATCCTCAATGGAATAAATGTCATGGTGCGGAGCCGGGGAAATGGCGTCCGAACCCATAGGAATACGCCGGGTCTTGCTGACTTCTTCATCAACTTTTTCCCCGGGAAGATGACCACCGATGCCCGGTTTTGCACCCTGCCCGATTTTTATTTCGATAGCAGCCGCGGACTCAAGATAATCAACATCCACGCCAAATCTGCCGGAAGCCACCTGGACAATAACCCGGTCCTTGTAAGGTTTAAGGTCTTCATGCAGCCCGCCCTCGCCGGTGTTCCAGTAAGTACCGAATCTGGAAGCCGCCATGGCGAGTGATTTTTGTGCGTTCAAGGAAATAGAACCGTAACTCATAGCCGAGAACATAATAGGTGCTTCAAGGACCAGTTGGGGAAAAGGTTTCTGGTCTTTCACATAAATATCCGGTTTTTTTCCCAAAAAGGTCTTAAGCTCCATAGGTTCCCTGAGCGGATCAATAGAAGGGTTGGTAACCTGTGAAGCATTCAGCAGTATGTGGTCAAAATATTCCTTGTATTTTTTATCGCTGCCCATACCGGTAAGAAGTATTCCTCCGGTTTCAGCCTGTTTAATAATTCCATAAACATCCTGGGAGGCCCAGTGCGCGTTCTCTTTTATCTTGGGCATTTCCCGGTCAATAACCAGGGCCCCGGTCGGACACATATCTTCACAGAAGTGACAACCCACACATTTCTCGTCATAAGACATTATTGTTTCGGTTTCCGGGTCATATTCATGCGTGTCATTACTGCACATCCGGACACAAGCCTGACAATTAATGCATTTTTCCGGGTCTCTTTTTATCTTAAACTCTGTCCTGAACTTTGACTTTGCCATTTTTTTCCCGTTCCTCTGATTTACGCATTGAGCTGAAGTTTTTGTAAAACTAATCCTTTAATTCAACGATAACCGGCTCACCGGAATTAGGCATCCAGATTTCATCCAGTTCCCAGTTAACGCACCTGATCGCCGCTTCTTCGGTGGCAATATAAACATTATCGCCCTTTCTCCCGGCAACCAGAGGCCGGAGTTTTGTCCGGTCATTTAAACCTATCATGGTTTTATTTTTCGCCACGATAATGGCAAAAGGTCCGTTAAGCAGGGCCGGCCCGTAGATCATTCTTAATTTAGTGTAATAGTCCTTTTTAACCGGATCTTCCCTTTCTATCTGCGACCAGAAAGGCGCCGCCAGGACATTACTCGCATCTTCAAAAGAAAGGCCGTGTTTTCTGACTAAAAGGTCAAAGAGATAGGAGATTACTTCGGTGTCCGTTGAGAGCGTGCAATAGTAACCGAAATTTTCCAGATATCTTCTATTTATGCCGTAGGAAGAAATTTCCCCGTTATGAACAACCGTCCAGTCCAGGATCCCGAAGGGATGCGCACCGCCCCACCAGGCCACCGAGTTAGTCGGGAACCTGTTATGCGCAGTCCAAAGATAGCCCTTATATTCCGGTATCTTGTAAAATTCGGAAATCTCATCGGGATACCCGACCCCTTTAAACGCGCCCATGTCTTTTCCCGAAGAGAATATAAAAGCATCACCGATGTTTTTATTTATGAACATTACCCGCTCCAGCACATAATCCTGATCCATCGCCTCTTTCTCTACGGCGTTAGACGGCTTTACGGGCATCCGGTCTTCTCTTGGAGTTAAGAAATACCTGTGCAATATAGGGACATGCTTTAAGGTCTTAACATATTTATGCGGTATTGGTTCGGCGTATTTCACGCTGAAATTATTATTGATATAAGTCTCGGCGGCCTCTTTTGAACTTTCTTTACCGTACATTATATGAAAACAGAAATAATCTTTATACTCAGGATATATGCCGTAAGCCGCATAGCCGCTACCCAGACCGTTACCACGGAACATCATATTACAGATTGAAGATGTAATATCATTCCCGCTCATTCGGACGCCCTTGGTGTTCATTATTCCCGTAACCCCGCAAGCGGAGGGAACCTTATGAATCCTCTCATCAATATGTATTACCATTAACTCTCCTTTCATAAAAAACGATTCTCCGCCCCTGGCGAGATCTCACCGAAGGTGGACACAGGTAAATATTTACTTTGCTCTTGCTGTACTTCCGTACTTCCGTACTTCTGTTCATCCGTTCTTCTATCTTATTTTTTCCAATAAAAAAAGGCCTCTATGCCGGCACACTTTGCATAGACGCCCTCGTCTAATTTCTTACTCTTTACAATCAATACTCTATCACAAAATTTTTCTTTTGTCAACTCCATACCGAATATTTTCACTTTTTCTGACCATAAATTTCGTGGTAGCGATAATACCACTTTTTAATCTCTTTTTCCGGCAGACGCTTTATTTTACCGTTTTGCATTGCAAGCCAGCAGGTTTTGGCAATATCTTCTATCATTACAGCGGCCTTCAGGGCGCTTTTTGGATTTTCCCCGAAGGTAAAAACCCCGTGATTTCTAAGAAGTACCCCGGGAAGATTTTTCTTCCCCAGCGTTTCAATAATCGCGTTTCCGACATCTTCAAATGGCAGCGGCGAGGCATATCTGGTAACCGGTATCGCCGCGCCAAACTCATCGGCATGCGCCGTCATATAAACCGGCAGCGGTTTTCCCAAAAGGGCAAAACTCGTCGCAAAATTTGAATGCGTGTGCACGATTCCGAAAATATCTTTTCTTGCCCGGTAAACCACAAGATGGGAGATAGTGTCCACTGAAGGCTTATAGCTTCCTTCCTTGACCCGGCCGCGCATATCAACAACCACCATATCTTTTGGCTTCAGAGCCTCATAGCTTACGCCACTGGGCTTGATCACAATGTAATCAGGCTGCTTTCTGTCTCTCCCTGAAACATTTCCGCTGGTCATTGCCACAAGACCGTTATTTTTGAGCGCAGCATTAAGTCCGCATATTTCTTTTTTTAACTCTTCCAGCATGAGACCTCCGTTTTTTTAGTCTAAAGGTTTTTAGAACTTCTATTACTCTTTGTAGCCTAGCACTTGGCCTGCGTTGCTTGCTGTTTAATTTCAAGCAATTCCTTCATCACCGTATTCATTTTACTGCAATTCTTTGTTCCAAAGCCGTCATGCAATTGTTTATATATTTTAAAGAGCCGGGCATAAACCACGGCATTTTTCAAATTAGGCAGGTAAACCAGAGCTTTAAGCCCGGTTATATTTTTTTGCGCAGTCTCTGTACGGTCATACCCGCCGTTAACCGCACCGGCGGCCACCGAGCCAAAGAGCGCGGCACCCAGAGCGCAGGTTTCCGCAGACCGGCTCAGTTTCATCGGCCGGTTTAAGATATCGGCGTAGATCTGCATAAGCAGGGGATTCTTTTTTGCTATTCCGCCGCAATTTACCACTTCTAAGACCTTCACGCCATATTCTTCAAACCTGTCAATAATAACTTTTGCGCCAAAAGCAGTGGCTTCTATAAGTGCCTTGTAAATCTCATACGGCTTCGTGTGTAGAGTCATACCCAGAAGAAGCCCGGTAAGTTTGGGGTCCACCAGCACGGTCCTGTTGCCGTTGTTCCAGTCGAGAGCCATAAGACCGGTTTCTCCGGGATTTAGTTTTTCCGCTGCCTTCGTGTAAATCTCATGCAGGGATTTGTCTCCCATAAATTCTACAAACCAGTTGAAAATGTCGCCCACAGCAGACTGCCCGGCCTCCAATCCGTAGTAACCCGGGAGGATAGAACCGTTGACTATGCCACAAATGCCTTTTACATCCTTAAGTTTTGAAGCTTTTGCAGCAACGATAGTATCGCAGGTCGAGGTTCCGATTATTTTTACAAGTCTGCCCGGTTTTATACCGGCGCCTACAGCCCCCATATGCGCATCAAAAGCCCCTACACTGACCGCCACTTCCGTCGAAAGCCCGAATATTTCGGCCCAGCGCGGTGAAAGTCTGCCCATTTTCACGCCCGCCGGAAAGGCTTCATCATAGAGCCGGTCTCTTAGTTTTGCAAGTTGCGGGTCAAGTTTTTTTAAAAACTCTTTAGAGGGCAAACCTCCCCAGGAAAGATTAAACATAGCCTTATGCCCGGCCGCGCAGACAGACCGCTTGAGAGTAATAGGGTCGGTATTGCCCGTTAAAACAGCAGGGATATAATCGCATAATTCCACCCAGCTGAACGCGGCGGCAAAAACTTTCGGGTCTGTCCTTAAACAATGCAGTATTTTAGAGAAGAACCACTCTGACGAATAAGTCCCGCCGCATTTTCCAAGATAAGGTTTTTTAAGTTTTTTAGCAAGCAAGGTAATTTCCGCGGCTTCTTCCATTGCAGTATGATCCTTCCAAAGCCAGGCCAGCGCATTAATATTAGATCTGAATTCAGGAAGAAAAGAAAGAGGCGTACCTTCTTTCGTTACCGGAATCGGCGTACTGCCCGTGGTATCCACTCCTATGCCGATAACCTCTTCCCGCCTAAAATTCTTTATGCGCTCCGCTTTTTTTAGCGCACCCAGAACCGAGGCTTCCAGACCGGCAAGATAATCGTCGGGGCTCTGTCTGGCTACATGCGGGTTTTTACTGTCAAGAATTATACCTTCTTCCCCGCCCGGATAATTATAAGTCTGCACGCCTAGTTCCTGCCCGTTAGTAATATCTATTACCAGCGCCCGGACAGAATTTGTGCCGTAATCGACACCTATAGAATATTTCTTTTTCATATATTTTCTCCATAAATATTTTATCCGCAAAGAAGTACGACCCGCTCAACTTTGCTATTCCTTATAAACCTTATGTACCTTACAAACTTTACAAACCTATCTTAGCAACTCCGCTTCTCTTTCCTTAAAATATTCCGCAGTTTTTTTGACCAGCATTTCGAGAGTTTTCAAGTCAGGCTTCCCGTTCATAGCCGGATAAGGATCCCCGCCCGGTCCCAGGGGCTCCGGGGTGACAAAACAACTGTCGTTATTAAAACCAATAAGGTAAAGCGCTCTTATTATAGTATCCAAATCAAGTGCTCCATCCGAAAGAGCACATCTGTTGCTGTCCGCCATATGCAAGTTTGTGAGCATTTCTCCGGCCGCAAGCAATGCTTCACCTATGTGGGTTTCCCCGCTTTGCATATGATAAACATCCCCGTTTATATGCCTTACTCCGGGATGAGCAACGGATTCAATATAACTTTTGGCGTCCGCAATCGTGTGGATAAAACTTACTTCAGCGGCGCGAATAGGTTCAATTGCCGCCCTGACCTTGCTTTTTTGAAAAAGCCCGGCGACTATTCTTAGGGTCTCCACGCTTCTTTCAAATTCCGAGTCATCATACTTGGCGGGCCTGCCGACAGCACCGGGAACCACAAGGATATACTTTGCCTCTACTTTTACCGCAAAATCCAGTTCTCTTTTAAGGTAATCCACGGCGTTCTGCCTTAAAAGGGGACGGTTGCTCGAAAGATCATTGTCCGCAGAAAACATCCCGCAAATCCCCGAGACCTTGATATTATTATCTTTAAGCATCTTTTGGGTCTCCTCCGCTTTATAACCCAGGTCTTCACCATAATGGTTCCCGTGGAGTTCTATAAAAGGAACACTGTGTCTGCGAAGTCTTTTTGCCGATTCTGTCAAACTCTCCAGTCCAAAACCCCAGTTACTCCACGAAAGATTCAGCTTCTTTTTAAATTTCCCGGGATTATTTTTCTTGAGTAGAAGAAAAGCTTTTTTTATTTTTTCATTCTTTACTTCATAGTTCTGTAGTTTCATCGCCCCCTCCTTTGCTGTCTGTTTCACTGATATATATTACCAGAAATATTATTTTACTTTGAGCCTTTTTTTAATATTCTCTATTTTTTCCCGGAGACCCGAAAAATTTTTATCCATAGAGAGCGCGTTACCGTAGCTTTTAAGGGCTTCCTCATTTTTTCCGTTCATTTCTTGAATAAGACCCAGGTTATAACTTGCATCAGGATAATAAGGATTAAGGACCACCTCATTACGAAATTCATTTTCGGCGCTTATATAGTCCCTTAATTTGTAATGCAGCTCCCCCAGATAAAAATGGGTTCTTAGATCCACCGTGCTGCCGGATAGGTCGCTATAGAGCAAAGAATCCCGGGCCTGGATTAACCCCTCCCCGTACTGTCTCACCGCACCACCGGCTTCGATTCCCCGCCCCAGTTTATAATTTGCCCAAAACGCGCAAAACTGCAGCGGAACGGATATCAAAAATACCAGTAGACAGGCGGAAAGAAGCACCGGACGGAGTTCCCTCCGGGTAAGTTTTTTTTCCTCAAAGAAATTAGTTGAAGCCAGGAGGCCGAGATAAACAAAAAACAAGGTCGCGGTCGGAGAAAGTTTAAACGGAAAATTAAAGAACATGTGCACCATAAAAGCCAGCAAAGAACAGATCAGACCAATATTGATTATTTGAATTTCACCGTTACTTTTTGAAATAGTTTTCAGAGCGCCGATAATAACGGAAAGGATAAAAAATAGAAGAAGCAGTAAGCCGGGCAGACCCAGTTCCGCTCCTATCTGTAAATAATCATTGTGCGCGTCCTTGGTTATAATATGAGCATATCCTTCAAATTCCGGTCTGCCCAGCAGTTTTGCTTCAACCCGGGTAAAATGCAGGCGAAAAGTCCCTGCCCCGAATCCGGTAAGCGGCTTTTCTTTTAGCATCTCAACGGCACTGCGCCACATCAGCCAGCGGCCGCGTTCGGCAAAAGTTTCCAACTGCCCGATTTTTTCAATTTTTCCCAGAGCCTCCTCAGGTTTAAAAAAGAAAAAGAGCGTTCCGGCCACCGTTAGCAAAAGAAGAGAAAAAACCAGAAGAACTTTCCTATACTTTGGAATATATACCGCAAATAACCCGATAAAAACAAAACCGCCCAGGGCGAGGCCTATCCAGGCATTCAGGGTCTGCGTAAAAAACAGGGCCGTAAGCAGCACCACGGTGTTTAAAGCATAAATTATCTTATAAAACGGCCTCTTGATAACAAAAAAGAGCGCCATAGAAACAGGAATAAGGAGAATTAGGTAACCGGCAAGAAAATTTGCATTACCCAGGGTGGAGGAAATCCGGCCGGTGAAGTTTGAAACTTTAAAGACCAGGTCCAGCTTAAAATATTGAAAGACACCGATAACTGCGACAAGAAATCCTGAAGAAAGAGCCACATTAAGAATGCCCGTTAAAATATTTATTTTCCCGGCAGCCGCGTTTACAACTGCGGTAAACAAACCCAAGTATAAGGTCATCTCCAGCGCCCAGCGGAAAGAAATCATTACATTTGAAGAGTAGAAGACGGAAATATAAGCAAAACCGGTAAAAACCAGAAAAAAAACAACCGGCGTGCTGCTCACTTTCAGCCTGTCAAAAAAATATTTAAAAGCCGTAAAAAGGAAAATAATGCTTAAAATAAAAAAAACAAACATATTTTTAGGCGCAGAAAATGCATCCTTGCAATAACGCAGAAAAATTAAGGGTCCGAAGAAGATTACCGTGCAAATAAGTAATAGATTCATGCTTATATAATACTATCTTTGCTAAAAGAAAGCAAGTGCAGCAAAGAAAAACAGGAAAATAGAAAAAGCAAGCACAGCAATTACAGATGATACTTTTATGGACTTTACATACCTTACGCTGCTAAAAGCACAGCTTCCGCCCAGGCGGATGCTCAAATACCAAAATATTTACATTTTTGAAGGCAGATACACAGATAAAAACAGATGACACAGATGCAGAGAAGAAAACAAATAAATATCCTTCAACGATTTTAGACCTTATGGACTTTATAGACCTTTGCGGACCTTTACAGACCTTACAGCCTTACAAACCTTATAAACCCTTGTCGACCTTTACAGACCCTTACGGACCGTCTTTCCGACTTGTATCTGCCTTTTTTAAATGCTACAATCCCTTTATGAAACAAGTTATCAAGTTTCTTTATCCGGGGGTCCGTCTGAAAAGATGGATTTTCCTTTTTATTCTCGCTGCCCTTGTCTTTTTTTCCGGGGTTTCCGGAGTAATGGGTAAAGCCTTCAAGGGCGTCAGCATAAAACTTTTAAATGTAGAGAAATATTTTAACCCGCTCCGGGACCTTATTACTTCCTCCACCAGGCTCGTAACCATTGATATAATAGCGATATTACTGGGCGGGATCGGAGTATATTTGGGCTTCAATTTTTTCGTAAAAGCTATTAACGCCCTTTATCCCGCTAAAGTGGATATCATAAAGGCTTCCTTTGATGAACTCAAGTTAAAGAGAGGTCCTCGCATTGTCACAATCGGGGGCGGGACCGGGCTTTCAACTCTTTTACGGGGTTTAAAGCTTTATACGAGCAATCTTACGGCGGTTGTTACCGTCGCCGACGACGGCGGCTCCTCGGGCAAACTAAGAAAACAGATGAAGATTCTACCCCCAGGCGATATCCGTAACTGCATGGTGGCGCTGGCGGATTCTTCAGGCATGCTCGGGAAGGTATTTCAATACAGGTTCACCTCAAAAAACAAAGATCTTGACGGCCACAGCTTTGGAAATCTTTTTATAGCTGCGCTCACCGGTGTAAACGGAAGTTTCGAAAAAGGCGTAGCAGAATCCGGGAATATACTGGCAATACGGGGAAGCGTGGTGCCCGTCTCCCTGGAAAAGATAGTTCTTGAAGCAAGACTTAAAAATAAAATGTTTATCAAAGGTCAGTACAACATCTCTCACAGTAAAAGTGCAATAGATAAAGTTTACATAGTTCCGGCGAATCCTCAGCCCTCCGCGAATGCTATTAACGCAATTAAACGGGCTAAAGTCATAGTCCTTGGTCCCGGATCGCTTTATACGAGTATAATTCCAAATCTTTTAATTAAAGAAATAGCTGATGCCATCTATAATTCAGGAGCCAGAGTTATCTATGTCTGCAATATAATGACCCAGCCGGGGGAGACGCGGGATTACCGTTTAAGCGACCATATAAACGCCATTAACAGGCATACGGAATACCCGGCGCTAATAACCCATGTTATTGCTAACAATCAGGAGATTTCCGGGCGGATTATGCGGAAATATGCCGAAGAAAAATCTTTCCCCGTTGAAATTGATCTGCAAAAAATGAAGGAGTACGATATTAAAATAATAAGCGATAATCTTGTGCAGATAGTTGACGGCCATCTTATCAGGCACAATGCCGAACAACTGTCAAAAATAGTTCTCCGGCTCACCTTATAGCAGGGATTTGCCGTAAAGCCGCCCCAAAAATACAAAACTACTTTTAAGGAGAATTCATGATTTCTAAAAAATCATCATTAATGGTGGGAGTCTCAGGAATAAGAGGAATAGTGGGTGAAACCCTCACTCCGGAAGTTATCAGCTGTTTCGGAGCGGCCTTCGGGACCTATATGAACTCCGGCCGGGTAGTCGTCGGAAGGGACACGCGTGTTTCCGGGCCTATGATCAAACATTTAATACTCGGCAGCCTCACCGCCGCCGGCTGCGAAGTTATAGACCTTGGTATTGTTACTACCCCCACCTGCTCCCTGATGGCCAAAGAGTTTAAAGCCGCCGGCGCAGTAATTATTACCGGTTCTCATAATCCCGTCGAATGGAATGCTTTGAAATTTCTAAAAACCGGCGGGTTGTTTCTTAACGAAAAAGAAGGCCTGCGGCTTCTTGAAATATATAATAACGGAGTTTTCAAGCAGGCCCGCTGGGACGGACTGCGTACGGAGCGGGAAGACAGTTCCGGCGCAGAAAAGCACCTTAAAAAGATACTCGCAAATATAGATGTAAAACTTATCCGCAAAAAAAGATTTAAAGTTACGCTGGACAGTTGCAACGGGGCCGGTTCGCTAATTACCCAGCTGCTTCTAAAAGAACTTGGTTGTCAAGTTATTCCGATAAATTGCAAACCCGACGGCCTCTTTCCCCACAACCCTGAGCCCATATCCGCCAACTTGCAGGAACTATGCAAAAAAGTAAAAACCACCGGCTCGGATGCGGGCTTTGCCCAGGATCCTGATGCCGACCGGCTTGCCATCATCGATTCAAACGGTCGTTATATCGGCGAGGAGTATTCAGTGGCTCTGGCGGCAGATTATCTGCTAAAAAACACTAACAATGCGACTGTTGTGGTCAATATGTCCACTTCTATGGCCCTGGACGATATCGCAAAAAAGCACAAGGCCAGGCTGGTAAGAACCAAGGTAGGAGAAGTCCATGTTGCCGAGCGCATGATAGCGGAAAAAGCGCTTATCGGCGGTGAAGGCAACGGCGGCGTTATGTGGCCGCAAATACATCCGGTCAGAGATTCTCTTGCCGGTATATCCCTCACCCTTCAAAATATGGCGGAAAACAATAAAACTATTACAGAACTTGCGGCCGCACTCCCTGCATATTACATAGTAAAGGAAAAAATCTCCTGCAATCCCAAAAATGTCAAAACAGTAATGACCGAGATTAAAAAATTCTATTCAAATGAAAAAGTTGAAACCATAGACGGAATTACCATCACGGGCGATAAAACGCGTATAAGCGTCAGACCTTCAAATACCGAACCAATTTTCAGAATTTTTGCAGAATCAGACAGCCTGAAGAAATCGGAAGACATAGCACAAAATATTAAGAAAATAATGACTGGAATACTAAAGAAACTAGCCGACTAAAACAGCCACGGCCACTATATGGCGGGGTGAAACCGAATAATCACAGACAATCTTTTTAACACTCTTCTTTTTTGCAATTTCTCTTATTTCCCCCGCGAGTACTATTTTTATTTTTTTTCCCAGCAACTTAACCCGAACCTCAGGGAAACGGGTGTAGGCGGTCCAACCCGCACCAAAAGCCTTTATAACCGCCTCTTTCAGGGCAAAAGACTCAGAAAAAAACATTTCCTTTCCGGGAGACCGTTTAAAGGCGGCAATTTCAGAAGCAGAAAATATTTTTTGCAAAATTTTTCCGGAGGTTTTCCTTGAAAGCGCGGCTTTCATTCTTTTTTTCTCAAAGATGTCAATCCCTATACCTTTTACCTTCAATTTTTCCGCCTAGTAAGCAAAAGACCACCCAAATCACGGGGATTCTAGGTGGTCAGAATATTCCAAGCCCGGCAAAAATGCCTGCTGTATTATATTTTGACTATATTGACCGCTTGAGGTCCTTTTGCGCCCTGGGTAACTTCAAATTTTACTTCCTGACCTGCCGCCAGTGTTTTAAAACCGTCACCCTGTATCGCAGAATAGTGCGCAAAAACATCGCCCCCACCTTCCTGCTCGATGAAACCATACCCTTTTGCTTCATTGAACCATTTAACCTTTCCTTTAACTTCCATTTTGTTCGCCCTCCTTGAAAATTAAACCCGTTTCTCCTGAAGTCCGGATTTCTTGTTCCTTGTATCTAAATATTATCATAACAATTATATTTTTGTCAAATAATAAAAGCAAGGTCGACCGGAACGGTCTAAAAGTCTGTAAAGTCCAAAAGGTCGATAAAGGTTTATAATGTTTGTAAGGTCCATAAAGTCTAAAATCATTGCAGAATATTTATTTAGGTGCAAAAATTTAAACTTGTCGTTTTGTCTAATTATCTCTTGCCAAACCTCTAAGCCTCCAACCATCCAAACGTCATCTTTTGTGCCTTGTTCCTGCTTAACCGAAGTTCCGTAAAGTCCGTAGCGGATGGTCAGATTATTATTTCTCACTTTCCCCACTGTGCTTTTTAGTACCCGTTAAAAACTATCTCTGCTGAAGCCATTTTGCGGTAAAACTCACTCTCACTTTTTTGGGAATTTACTCCATGGAAAACCATATCCAGCCCATTCCAGATAGAAAACCAGCCTGCGGGCTCGAGTATAACCAGGGCTACTGCGGAGATCATAGAATCTTTATAATGAAAACTCACCCCGGCAGCGCAGGCTGCGAGAAAAAAACCCAATAAAGTAATACCAACGCCCTTCCAGTAAGTGGCTTTTTTTTCTTCCTTAAAAAGCCGGGCGTGCTTTTCGAAATGCGAGTGGAGCCGCTTTACAATCAGTTGTTCCTTTTTGCTGTCCCTGACTGCAGACGGGATCATGAACATTAGAGACAATCCTGTTACTTTTTCTCTTGCCGCCCTTTTGGCTTCCAACAAGAAGTCAAAGGAAAGTACCCGGTGATCATAGGGTCGGGGATCAAAATCCGAGAAAATATCATCGTAGGTATCAAGCACAAGTGATATTTCAAACTCACTCACAAGTTTGTTTTTCTTATCTGCAGGCTGTCCCATTTTTACAGCACTCTCCCGTCTTTCCCTGCTTATAAAGAGGAGAAAGACTCCTTAACCGTTTAACAATCTCAGGGAACTTTTTAAGCACCGCCTCAATTTCTTCTTCTGTTGTAAACTTACCGAGGGAGAACCGGATAGAGCCGTGTGACTGTTCTACCGGTACACCCAGAGCCGTTAAGACATGCGAAGGTTCAAGGGAACCGGAAGTACAAGCCGAACCGGTGGAGGCACAGATCCCCTCCAGATCCAGATTGAGAATCATAGATTCTCCTTCAATGTATTTCACGAAAATATTTACATTATTCGGCAGCCTTTTTTCGGCGTGACCGTTTAAAATCACCTCCGGAACCGCTTTAAAAAGCCCCTTAATAAGTTTTTCGCGTAGAGCCGTGATTCTTACAGCTTCCGTCTTCATTTCTTTATTTGCGATTTCGCAGGCCCGGCCAAAGCCGGCGATACCGGCAACATTTTCTGTCCCGGGCCGTCTTCTCTTTTCCTGTTCTCCGCCATGAATCAGGTTCTCAATTTTTGTCCCTTTTTTTATATAAAGAGCTCCAATCCCTTTAGGCCCGTAAAGTTTGTGCGAGGAAACAGAAAGCAGATCAATATTCATTTTTTCCACATCTATCGGCAGCGAGCCAAAAGCCTGAACCGCATCGGTATGGAAATAGACATTATTTCCCCTGGCAATTTTCCCAATTTCCGCAACCGGCTGGACTACCCCGATTTCGTTATTCGCCGTCATAACGGAAATTAATATAGTTTTGGCTGTAATTGCTTTTTTTAAATCCTCAAGTTGAAGCAAGCCGTCCTTATCGACAGGCAGGTAAGTGACTTTAAAGCCCTCCTTTTCCAGAAAATGGCACGGAGCAAGAACTGCGTGATGCTCTATCTTGCAGGTAATTATATGATTGCCCTTTTCCCTATTTGCACGAGCAACACCTTTTAGGGCATGATTATCTGCTTCCGTACCGCCGCTGGTAAAAATTACTTCAGCCTGGTCGGCTCCGATCATTTTCGCGAAGACTTCTCTCGCTTCTTCTACGGCCTTCCTGGCTTCCCTTCCAAAGGAGTAAATAGTGGAAGCATTCCCAAATTGTTCCGTAAAATAGGGAAGCATAGCCTTAACTACCTCCGGGTGCACCGGTGTAGTTGCAGAATAATCCAAATAAATCCGTTTCATAATATCTCCTTTTAATCAGTTTCCTTCACCCTACTATTTATGGAGAGAAGGGAGAAGTTAAAGCCTATCCCTTACATAAATATCTCACAATGATTTTAGACTTTATGCTGCTGAAAGCGCAGCTGATGTCACAGATAAAAAATAGATGACACAGATACATAGACTACAATAAATATCCCTCAACGACTTTAGACCTTATGGACTTTATAGACCTTTATGGACTGTTGCCCTTATTTCAACAATTCCTTCGCATGCACAAGCGCCGCCTTATTATCTGCTCCGCCCAGCATTCGGGCTACTTCCCTTATCCTTGTTTCTTTATCAAGTTTTTCAATATTTATGAGGGTTTTACCTGCTTTAACATCCTTTTCAATATAGATATGCCGCTTTGCCTGTGCGGCTATCTGAGGTAAGTGAGTGATACAGATAACCTGCCGTGTTCTTGCGGCATTAGCCATCTTCTCCCCGGCAACATTACCCATATTGCCCCCTATCCCGGTATCGATCTCATCAAAAACAAGAGTTCCGACTTTATCCTCTTTCCCTATAATCACCTTAAGGGCAAGCATAATCCTGGACATCTCCCCGCCTGAAGCAATTTTATTCAAAGATTTCGGCTCTTCCCCTATATTCGAAGATAGAAGGAATTGTACGCGATCAACACCCTCCCGGGTCAATAGATATTTTTTCCCGCCCTGCTCCATTTCTCCGTTTTCATTTTCCTCGCGTGAGAACTCAGCTTTAAATTTTGTCTTTTTCATACCCAGATCCGCCAGTTCCGCCACTACTTTCCTCTCCAGCTCCAGCGCCGCTTTTTTTCTGCCGTCGGAAAGCGCCCCGGCTTTCTTACAGGCCAGCACTTTAAGTTTATTTAGTTCTTCTTCTATTTTTACAATTTCTTCATCATTTTGAGTTATTGTTTTAAGTTCGGTTCTCTGTTTTTCATAAAAAACAAGAATTTCGGCGACCGAGGCTCCGTACTTCTTTTTAAGCTTAAGCAAAAGCTCCCGCCGGTCCTCAACACTCTCAAGACGCTTGGGATCAAAATCCATTTTTTCTTTATAGGCCGAGACCGTCTCCGCGGCTTCCCTGAGCTCAATAACAACGGTTTTTATAGATTCAAGAGTTGTTAAAAGGGCAGGATCTATCAGCGCAAGCTGTTCAAGTTTCTTTTGAGCATTTTCCAAAGAAGCCAGAGCAGAAATGTTATTCTCGTCTCCGTAAATCTTGGTATAGACTTCGTTTACATTTTCGGCTATTTTCTCGGAGTTAACCAGGATATTTCTTAATGTATCCAGCTCTTCATCTTCCCCGGGAGTAAGTTTAGCCGCTTCTATCTCTCTTATAGCATATTCAAGCATATCCAACCGGCGCTGTTTTTCCTGCTCACTCATCATCAGCCGGGCGCGTTTTTCCGCCAGCCCGGAAAGATTGCCGTAAAGTAACGAGTATTGTTCTCTTTCCGGCCGGAGTTTACCGAAAGTATCCAGGAGCTCCATCTGATTTTTCGTGTTAAGCAGCGCCTGATGTTCATGCTGTCCGTGAATATCGGCAAGATACTCGGAGATAATTTTTAAAGTATTAACGGTAACCAGGCTGTTGTTTATATAGCAGCGGCCTTTACCGTTCCGGCTTAGTTCTCTTTTAATTATCAGGTCGTCAGTTTCTTCCAACCCAGCTTCCTTTAAACGGCCTTTTACTTCCGCGTTGATACTTTCAAAAAATACTTCTACCTCGGCCGTCTCTCTTCCTGTTTTTATAAGTTCAGAAGAACTTCTCTCTCCGAGCGCGGCATTTAACGAGTTAATTATTATCGATTTTCCCGCGCCGGTCTCGCCGGTAATCACATTAAAGCCGGAATCAAACTCAATAGCCGCTTGTTCGATTATGGCAAAATTCTTTATTCTTAATTCCTTAAGTGCCATCCGTTATCTCCAGTTTAGTTTTTCTCTCAAAATGCCGTAAAAACTGTTTCTGCCGGGACTAATCAATTTCACCGGTTTTATGGCTTTTTGCACAACCAGCATATTCCTGTTCCCCATTAAACACTCGACCTGGCCGTCGGCTATAATCTTTACTTCTTTTTGGCCTTTCCCGCTGACAAAGACCTTGAGAATGCTGTCCGGCGGCAAAATTATCGGCCGGTTAGACATTGTATGCGGGCAGACCGGTGTTATAATAATTCCGCTGAGTTTTGGATTAACAATAGGCCCGCCTGCGGAAAGTGAATAGGCCGTCGAGCCTGTAGGTGTCGAAATTATTATGCCGTCCGCCCTATAGGTATTCAGGTACTCTTCATTAACATGCACATCAAGGGTAATTAGCCGGCCCCGGATACCTGAAACAACAATATCATTAAGGGATCTTAGTTTTTTTATTTTGCCCCCGTAAACCTCCACTTCTGATTCAAGCGCCATGCGGTTATCAATATCATATCTGCCTTTAATTATTTTCGCCAGGGCCTGCCGCATCTTCTCCAATTTTATATCCGCAAGAAAACCAAGCCGGCCTGCATTTATCCCGACAAAAGGCACATCCGTAGGCCCGGCCTGCCGGACAAGGGAAAGAAGTGTACCGTCCCCGCCAAAAGCAATATAAAGGTCTATCGCGCTTCTTTGTATTTTTGAAGTCTTCCTCCCCAGCAGTTTTGCCGAAGAGGCATCCAGCAGGACAGTCACACCGGCTTTTTGTAACCACTTAACCAGGGAAAGTGTTTTCTTTCTTATGTCAGGTTTAGTCTCATTAACTTTTAAATATACCGTCTTCATAATTCAACTCCTTGAAATGATTACACTTCCGCCCTTAAGCTTGGCGGACTGTCTCGCCAAAGAACGGCTCGCAGTATTTTTTTATATCCTTCAACGATTCTAGACCTTATGCTGCTGAAAGCGCAGCTGATGTCACAGATAAAAACAGATGGCACAGATACAGAGACTAAAACCAATTAATATCCTTCAGCGATTCCAGACCTTTTTAAAAAGATTCTCCGCCCTTGGCGAGATCTCACCGAAGGTGGACACAGATTGCAAATCCCTTTGATTCCACTTATAAGACAAATCAATATCTTTCAACGATTCCAGACCTTACAAACCTTACAAACTTTACAAACCTTATAAACACTTATCAACCTTACAAACATTCTTTTACTATCCTTTCCTTTGAAATTCCGTATTTTTCAAGCAGTATCTTTCTGCTGCCGTGCTCAATAAATTTATCAGGCAAACCGAGTCTGACCAGCTCAATTTTTATAGAATTTTTATCGTAATAGTCCAGAACTAAACTGCCAAAACCGCCGGCACTCAGATTTTCTTCCACAATAACTATTTTTTTATATTTACGGGCTAGAGTCTTGAGCATAACAGTATCAAGCGGTTTTATAAACCGGGCATTTACTATCCCTGTCTCTATGCCTTCTTTTTTCAGTTCGTCGGCCGCTTTTATGGCCTCCACCAGCATGGTCCCTACCGAAAGAATGCAGGTGTGTTTGCCGTTTCTTACAACCGCCGAACGGTTATAAATTACTTTTCCCCCGCCTATTCTAGAAGCAGTAACTTCACCCCGGGGATACCGGAGCGCTACCGGTCTTTTCAGTTTAAAAGCTAGTTCAAGCATTTCTTTAAATTCCGCCTCATCCGCAGGCGACATGATGACAAAATTCGGCACATGACTTAAAAAAGAAATATCAAATACTCCCTGATGGGTTTCGCCGTCATCTCCGACTATGCCCGAACGGTCTATCGCAAAAACCACCGGGTAAGCGGGCATGGCAATATCGTGAATGATAGAATCGTACGCTCGTTGAAGAAAAGTCGAGTAAATTGCCACCACCGGCTTTAATCCGCCCGCAGCCAGGCCTCCCGCAAAGGTTACCGCGTGTTCTTCGGCAATCCCGACATCAAAAAATCTCGCAGGATATCTTTCCTGGAATTTATCCAGTCCGGTTCCGGAGGGCATGGCAGCCGTAATGGCCACAACTTTTTTGTCTTTAGCGGCAATTTTTAGTATCGTACGGCTAAAGACCCCGGTAAAAGTCATTACTTTTTTGGAATTAACTTCACCGCTTTCAATTTCAAAGGCCGGAGTACCGTGGAAGGAGGAAGGATTATCTTCGGCATGTTTGTAGCCTTTCCCCTTCTTAGTGACAACATGCACCATTACCGGTTCCTTAAAGCGCTTTATGCTCTGAAAAGTTTCAATCAATTGTTTCAGATCGTGCCCGTCGATAGGCCCGACATATTTAAAACCCAGCTCTTCAAACATTATCCCGTGAGAAATAATACCCTTTAAACCCTCTTCTATGACCTTCGCTATTCTCATAACCGGCAAACCGAAGATTTCTCTTTTTGAAATAAAATTCTTGGCTCTTTCTTTTGTTTTATTATAGAATTCGCCCGTGATTATTCTATTAAGGTGTGCAGATATAGCTCCGACATTCGGGGCTATGGACATCTCGTTGTCATTTAATATTACCACCAGGTCTTTTTTAAGATGCCCGGCGTTATTGATTGCTTCCAGAGACATACCATTGGATAAACTGGCATCTCCTGTGACCGCAATGACTTTAAAATCTTCTTTCTTCAGATCTCTGGCTACCGCCATACCCAGAGCCGCAGAAATTGAAGTGCCGCTATGGCCGGTATCAAACGCATCATACTTGCTTTCCGCGCGCTTGGGAAAGCCTGAAAGGCCGCCAAACTGCCGGAGCGTCGAGAATCTGTCTTTTCTTCCGGTCAAAAGTTTGTGAACATAGGACTGATGACCGACATCCCAGACAATTTTGTCTACCGGGCTGTTAAATACATAGTGCAGCGCTATGGTAAGCTCCGTCACTCCGAGATTGGAGGCAAGGTGTCCGCCGGTTTTTGAAACAACAGAAATTATCAAATTACGGATATCTTCAGCCAACTCCTGTAATTCGACAATACTCATCTTTTTAATGTCTTCCGGGTAATTAACCCTGTCAATTATCGCCATTTATGTATCGTTCTCCTTGTACAAGATTCTCCGTCATTTGCGAAATCCCACCAAAGGTGGACACTTCCGCCACAAAGCATAGGCGGTTGACTAAATATCTTTACCTTACATTTTTGAAAGTCATATTAACAAACGATATCCTTCAACAATTCTAGACCTTCATGGACCTTTAACAATATCCTTCAACGATTTTTGACCTTATCTCGCTATGTCAACGGAAGTTGACATCGATATATCATTCCTATCGAGAAAAGCTTTGCTTACGAACCTTATGAACCTTACAAACTTTATAAACGCGGTTTCACTTTGACTTTTTCTTTACGCTTCCCTTTTCTCTAAATAATCTACAAGTGCGTTTAAAGCGGGGGCTTTTTTACCAAAAACCTTAAGTGCCAGTTTTGCTTTCTCACAAAGAAGCTTTACCTCGGCTCTGGACTGCTCCAGACCGTAAAGAGCGGGATAAGTAACCTTCTTTCTTACCGCGTCCGTGCCTACCGCTTTTCCCAGTTTTTTTTCATCCCCGATCACATTCAGAATATCATCGACTATCTGAAAAACAAGACCGATATGTTCCCCGTAACTTTTTAAAGCCAAATATTCCTTTTTTGAAGCGTCACAGAGCAGCGCGCCGGACAGTATGGATGCCCGTATAAGCGCGCCTGTTTTATGCGTATGGATATACTGGAGAACCGGTTCGCTTATTTTTTTATTCTCAGAGATAATATCAACAACCTGCCCGCCGACCATGCCGTGCGTACCCGCCCCCTCAGCTATTAGCTGCAGGGACTTAAGCACATTTTTTTGCCTGACACCCTTGACTCCGCCGTTACCGGCTATCAATTCAAAAGCCAAAGTTAAAAGTCCGTCCCCGCCGAGTACCGCCATATTTTCCCCAAACACTTTGTGGTTTGTAGGTTGCCCTCTTCTGAAGTCATCATCATCCATGCAGGGCAGGTCATCATGAATAAGCGAGTAAGTATGTATAAGTTCCAGAGCGCAGGCAGTCGGCATAACCCGTTCTGCTTTATACCCGAGAGTTTCGGCAGTCATTATAACAAGTAAAGGCCTTATTCTTTTACCGCCGGCAAAAACAGAATATCTCATTGCCTGATTAATAACCGAGGGATATTCTTCACTCGGAGGCATCAATTTGTCCAGAGCTTTATCAACAAGTAGACATCTATTTTTTAAATAACTTTTAAAATCCATACTCATCCTTTTTAGAAGATTACAACCCTCCTGAGGCGGGCTGCTTAGCAGATAAGACAACAAGACGGCAAGATTTAGGCCTTTTGCTCTCTTTTTGTCCCCTGGATCCTGTCACTTGGTCCTTCCTTATAACAACTTATCCGAATCCTCGTCATTTTTAAAAGTTTTCGTTCCGGTTACTTTCCCGCCCTTGTCCTTAACCAGTATTTCTATCTTTTTCTCTACTTCATCCAGTTTAGCGGTACAAAATTTCAAAAGTTTCATCCCATCTTCATAATGTTTAAGGGAGTCATCAAGACCTATATCTCCGCTTTCAAGCTTGTCAACTATCTCTTCTAATTTTGTAAGCGCAACTTCAAATTTCATTTCTTTGTCAGACATAAAGTTTCTCCTTGAACACAATCGCTCTTATGCGTCTTCCTATTTACTAAGTGTTGTGTTTTGAAATCTATTTTATCATAGCGTTTATTGTGCCATTTGCAAACTTAACTTCTATTTCATCGTTCTTTTTAAGTTCCGAGGCACTTTTAATAATTTTCTTTTCCGGAAGTTTAAGCGTAACACTATAGCCCCTTTCAAGTATTTTCAGCGGATTTAAACTTTCCACTTTGCCCTGCAAAACCTTAATCTCATTGCGCCGATTTTCCAGAAAATGCCCTATAGTTATCGCTAATTTTGATTCGTATTCGTCAACTTCCTGCTTTAACTGGGAGATTTTTTCTTTCGGCCGGAGAAAAGCAGGGCTCTTTGCTGCATTTGAAATCCTCTCCTTGAAGATCTCAAGCGTCCTCTTTAATCCCATAGCCAGACCTGATTTTCTGATCCAGTCGAGTTTCTCTTTGTAGGTTTGATATTTATTAGTAAGATCATTTGTCAGCCTGACTTCGTAAGCTCTTATTTTTTCTATCAGATCAGTTTTATTCGCAATCACCAGCTCTGCCGCAGCTGAAGGCGTAGGGGCTCTAAGGTCCGCGACAAAATCAGCTATGGTAAAATCAATTTCATGCCCGACCGCCGAGACCACAGGAATTTTTGACGAAAATATCGCCCGGGCGACAACTTCTTCATTAAAAGCCCAGAGGTCTTCAAGCGAACCCCCTCCCCGCCCTACTATCAAAACGTCAAAACTACCGTCTTCATTCATATATTTTATGGCTTCCGCTACTTCTTCTGCCGCGCCGTCGCCCTGCACTTTTACCGGATTAAGAACAACATGTATATTAGGGAACCTCCTCTGGAGGACATTTAAAATATCTCTTATCACCGCCCCGGTCGGAGAGGTTATAACACCTATCTTTTTTGGCAGTATCGGAAGTTTTCTTTTTCTTGCCTGGTCAAAGAGCCCTTCTTTTTTTAATTGTTCCTTCAACTGTTCAAAACGCAGCTGCAGCATACCCAGACCTTTGGGCTCCATATTATCGACTATTACCTGATACTGGCCGCTCTTTTCATAGAGGTCAACATTCCCGTGCACAACAACTTTCATGCCGTCTTGTATCTTAAATTTTAAGTGCTGATTGGCATTCTTAAAAAAAGCCGCCCGGATAACGCTCTTCTCATCTTTCAATGAAAAATACATATGCCCGGAGGAGTGCGGTACAAAATTTGAGACTTCACCTTCTATCCAGACACCTTCAAATTGCTGAATAAGGCCTTTTATTTGTTTTGTTATTTCACTGACCGTTAAGATCTTTGGTGTCTGCATAGAATGATAATATCACTTATGGTTGATTTTTTCAATCAGTTTGGCGGAGAATTAAGCGGAAAAACAGGCAAAACAAACGGTTATTACTGTTTATTTCGAACTTTCAACATTTAGAAGAGTTTCTTTTTCACTGTCTTTGTCCCGGCACAAACAAAATACTTAGAAATTTTAGATAAAATCTAACCGGAAGACGCTCTTTTACATTGAGTAGTGTCTTTTACGGATTTATGACGACCTTAAGTCCGAGACCGGACTCCACTGTCTTTATCCCTTCCAATATTCTGTCCAGCGGATACCTGTGGGTAATAAATTTTTTCGCGTTTATACCCGCCGGTTCCCCGAGTGAAAACAACTTTAAAGCCTCCATATTATGCCGGGGCAGTGAACCGGAGGTGCCGTTTATAAACAACTCACGGTAGTGAATTATGTTTGCATCAAGATTTACGAAGGATTTATCTTTAGGTAACCCGCCAAAAAAATTAATTCTGCCTCTAAAGGCTGCATATTTTAACGCCTCTTCCTGAGCTTTGCCCGAAGGAGCTGCAACAATCACTACATCCGCACCCCTTTGGTCTGTTTCATCCATAACTCGCTTAACCAGATCTTCTTTGCCCGGATTTACACAAATGTCGGGACAAAAGCTTTTTGCCATTTCCAGACGCTGTTCGGACATCTCAGCAAGTATTACTTTCCCCGCTTTTTTTGCCCGGGCAATTGAAATGTGCATGAGGCCTATCGGTCCGGCACCGACTATCACAACCACATCGCCTTTGCTGACCCGGGATAGTTCCTGCCCGTTTAGAGCACAGGCAAAAGGCTCAACTATAGCGGCCTCATCAAAAGTAACATTATCAGGAAGTTTATTTACGCTCCCGTCATAAAGCATCTCTTTTGGCACCGCCATATATTCGGCAAAACCTCCCGGAAGTTCGTAGCCGAGAGCTTTGAATTTACCGCAAAGATTGGGTAAATCTTTCTTACAGTAATAACAGGAACCGCAGGAGACAATAGCCGCCACCGCCAGCCGATCACCTCTTTTAAAGCCTTTTACTTTTGAACCGGTTTCTGCCACTTCCCCTGACATTTCATGCCCGATAATTTGAGGCGGTTTAACATTAACCTTCCCGTAATGAAAAGTACGGATATCTGTTCCACAAATAGCGCAAGCGCGCACCCGGATAATAATACTATCCTCAGTACAAACAGGTACGGCCATTTCTTTAACAACAAGCTTCTCAATGCCTTCATATACGGCAGCTTTCATGCTTCCCCCTTAGAGTATTTAGCTTTTAGTATATTATATTTTTCAATAACTTTATTATACAATTCATTTCCGGGTTCCAAGCCTGTTATTTCTTTAAGGACTCCCCCCGGACCCTTATCTTTTAAAATCTTTTGAATTTTTGCGGCGGCCTCATCATCGGGTGGATTAAAAAATAAGCTTGCCGCCATGCCGTAAGAAATATTTTCCGGTTTAAAGCCAAATTCCGCAACCAGGCGGGCTGAACCGGCAAAGCGGTCCTCTGGGCCGAGTTTTCTGACCGGATCACGGCCGACCCGGGCAACCGTATCTCCCAGGCTCTTATTGGCAAATCTTTCGAGTAGATCGTCGATATAATCCAGAACTTCTTTTTCCGGAAGATTGTGTTTTTTTATTATTGCTCTCCCCGTTTCCAGCATTGCGCCTTTAACATATTTTTTAATTTCCTTGTCTTCAACCGCCTCCCGGATAAATTCATATTTTTTTAAAAACCCGAGATATGCGCAGACCGAATGGCCAAGATTGTGAATATATAGTTTTCTTTCTTCAAAAGATAAAAACTGTTCAGCAGGCAGGAGGTTTTGAATGTCCGGCACTTTCCCTTTAAAACTGTGTTTTGCTATCGGCAGAGTACAAAATTCCTCCACCATAATATACAGAGGATCCCGGCTCCTTAAGGCTTCAGGCATCACCGGAATCATCCGCCCTAGAACAGTTTCAACAAAACCCGCAAACTCTTCGATATAATCGTCATATTTAGGCCCGAGTTTAGTTTTAACCTTCTGCTTAACAAACGCACCGGCATTTATCATATTCTCACCGACAATTATATTTAAAGGCAGGGTTACGCCAAGGTCGGCTCTTAATTTTATCCCCGCAGCCAGAGCCGGACAGATATTGTTCAAAACATTTACACCTACAGCGGTAGCCGCAAGATCGGCATTCAGTAATTCGTCCGCAACAGCAGCCAGATCCCGGCCGTTTATCGCACGGACATTCTTTACGGAAATTTCTCTTTCTTTTGCACCGACAATTTTTATGGTAAAACCTCTGCGTTTATTCAGTTCGTTTACGATGGTCTCGTTAATATCTACGAAAACCGTTTCGTAGCCGGCCTCAAAAAACAATTGGGCAAAAAAACCCCGGCCTATGTTTCCTGCTCCAAAGACAACGAATTTTTTCATTTTCCCTTTTGCCGGCAGCAGAAAGTTATCCGGATTTTTTGTCCCGAAATAATCTAATATCATATTTAATGTTCTTCCTTTCGCGCTCTCATCTGGCTGCCAAGGGCAGTTTATTTTTCACTGCCCATCCGGTCTTCCAACCCTCTAAGCCTCTATCTTATGACTCAATACAATAATTATCCTTAAGATATTTTAAGCTCATCTTCGCACTCTCTTTGTTAGTAAAGCGCGACTTGTCAAGTTCAACGCACATATAACCATCATAGTTGACGCTTTCAAGGACTTTCATAACCCCTTTAAAATCAACTGTCCCTTCCCCGAGTTCAAGGAAATCAGAGTAGATCTCAAAACCTTTGCTCCCGGCGTCTATTTCTTTCCGTTTTTCATTCTTCTTTACATCTTTAATGTGCCCGAATCTTATTCTTTTCGCATACCTTTGAAATATCTCCACCGGATCACACTTCCCGAGTACAAGATGCGCGGTATCCGGACCGAAAGAAACATACTCCGGGTCTGTATTCTGCATTATAAAGTCTATCTCTTTCTCGTACATTATCATCGTATTTGCATGAGGGTGAATACAGGGAATAACTCCGTATTCCTTTGTTATCTTTGACATCTCTTCTACGGTTTTAAGCACGAGCTTCAGTTGCAAAGGGGTCGCACCGCCGCCCGGTAATCCGGGCGCTTGCACGCTCATTCTCTTAACACCGTTCTTCCTTAAGAAATCTATCTTGGTCCTGACCTGCCCGACATCTTCCTTAATATCCCCGGTTTGGTGAAAATAGAAACTTACCGGATGGACATTGTATTCGTCGGTTACAGCCTTAAACTCGTCAGCATTGCCTTTGAAAACATCAATCGCATCCCGGACACTTTCAAACTTGGAGAATCCAACCTCTTTCATATCCTTTAATGCCTGCACCATTTCTTCTTTCTTATTCAGACCCCAGGGCCAGATTGCATATGCAACTTTTAACTTTAACATATTCCCTCCTAATTTCAAATCCCGTCCATAAAGCCTATAAATCTGTAAAGTCCTTAAGGTCCGGTCAAGATACAATCTGATATTTTCAAATATCCTTCAATGATTTTAGACCTTATCTCGTTATGTCAACGACAGTTGACATCTATATATCCTTCCTATCGAGAAAAGCTTTGCTTATCTCGCTATGTCAACGACAGTTGACATCTATATATCCTTCCTATCGAGAAAAGCTTTGCTTATCTCGCTATGTCAACGGTAGTTGACATC
>CAIYPD010000066.1 GCA_903928075.1 Candidatus Firestoneibacteriota bacterium | reverse complement strand
TCATGAAATCCGGATTATCATAGCTATCGAGCATCAGATCAGATATTCCCCTCAGTTGACCGGCAAGCACTAAAGGCCCTCTGACGGTTGGGATTACGACCGCTTTTCTTCCGATTGTTTCCTGAACAATCTTAACAGCTTCAAGAAATACCGGCATCCTACCGGCACTCTTTATATCAGGAATTTTCAACTGTTTTAATTTAAGGATATCTTTAAGGAGATGCTCTTTTATTGTGGGGAGCCCTTTTTCTGCCTGTTCAGTTTTCGCGCCCAGCGCTTCAGCTTCCATTCCTACACCAAGCGTGAGCTGGACGCCATCAAAGCGGAACTTATTATAGGCCCAAAGCATTGTCTCGGCCATCTTAGAAGAATTAGAAGCATAGTCCTTCAAAGTAACACCCGCACCTAAGGCGGCAGCCGTATGATAGATTGGCACAACCGGAGTGAAATCGGGAATTTTTTTCCCTTTAAAAGTATCCATTATTTGAGATAAATTCGGCATACTAATACTCCTTTGCCGGTAAAGAAAATTTACTTCGATTTGCCGAGTTCTTCGAGCCGGGCTACGACAAGGTCGGGATAATCACTCGCTATCCCGTCTACCCCCAAAGCCGTAAGTCTGTCAACTTTTTGACGGCTGTCTATTTTTCCCCAAACATATATTTTCTTATTAATTCTATGCACCTCTTCCACTAGGACCTGGTCAGCCATATCATGCACGATACTTATAAAATCCGCAAGCGTATCTTTAAAAAGATTTTGCACCCCGGCGGGATTGCTTACCGTTAACACCCCAGCCTGAAGCAAACAATTCAGTTTTTTAACTTTAACCAGTTCGCGGTGCCAGAAAGATATTACATGCACCTTTTCTGTCATGTGAGCCCCGGCCACTGCCGCCGTGAGCAGCTCCGCCATTCCGGGCTCTTTTAATTCGACCTGTATTTTAACAGCAGAGTTTTCCACCAAACTGAATACATCAAAAAGGAGAGGTAAATTTTCTTTTTTACCGGCATCGGCTTTTTTTAATTCCAAATAAGTGTAATCGCTGACTAGCCCCTTCATATTTGTCGTGCGGTCCAGTGTTCCATCATGAATAACAACCAGCTGCCTGTCCTTGGTCAATCTGATATCCAGTTCTATAAAATCCACGCCGAGGGCTATCGCGCGCCTAAAACCAAGAAGCGTGTTTTCCGGTTCAAGACCTGCGCAGCCCCGATGGCCTATTGTAATCATACGTTCCCTTTGTTATTTAAGGTAATTTTGCGATACCAATTACTTGTCTACTTTTTTCATGAGGAAAGCTTCAATAAAAATATCTATATCGCCGTCCATCACTGCTTCCGTATTAACGGCTTCAGCACCGGTTCTATTATCTTTCACTAAACGGTAGGGTTGAAAAACATAGGACCTAATCTGGCTCCCCCACTCAATATCTTTTTTTTCACCCTGAACTTTCTTCATTTCCTCTTTCCGTATTCCGCCATAATATGTGTAAAGCCTGGATTTTAAGACTTTATAGGCCATCGCTTTATTTTTCATCTGGCTTCTTTCCGATTGACAGGTAACTACTATACCCGAAGCCAGATGCGTGAGACGGACAGCGCTTTCTGTGCGATTCACATGCTGCCCGCCCGCTCCGGAAGCACGGTAAGTATCCAGCCTTATCTCTTCTTCATTTATATCCACCTCTACATCATCAACTTCCGGCATTACATCTACTGATGCAAAAGAAGTATGCCGTCTTTTATTAGAATCAAACGGAGATATTCTGACAAGACGGTGGACTCCTTTTTCTGATTTCAGAAAACCGTAGACATTTGGTCCGGAGATAAGCAGAGTTACATCTTTTAACCCCGCTTCTTCCCCCGGCTGATAGTCAACAATTTCAATAGAATAATTCTTCCTTTCGGCCCAGCGGTTATACATACGCAAAAGCATTGCAGCCCAATCCTGAGATTCCGTGCCACCGGCTCCGGGATGAATTGATAAAAACGCATTATGGGAATCATACTTGTCGGTAAAATAGAGTTTTAATTCTTCGGTCCGGATTTCTTTTCTCAGCTGGTCTTGTTTCTCGGCTATTTCTTTTATCAAGGCGGGGTCATCGTCTATTTTAACAAGTTCGAGGCCGGTTAGAACATCTTCGACTTTCGCATAAAGCAACTTCCAGGTATCAATATCATTTTTGAAATCGTCCCTCTCTTTCATCAGCTTCTGGGCTTTTTCATTCTCGTTCCAAAAACCGGAATCACCGGCTAGCCCGTCAATTTCTTTTATCCTATCCAGTTTCCTGGACAGGTCAAAGATACCTCCATATCTCTTCCAGTTTAGTCTTCATTTTCTCTATTTCAAGTTTTTGTTCAGTCATTAGACACAACCTTCTACAAGAATCCTAACCTTGTCCGTTAATACTTCAACAAAACCCTCTTCAATTTTAAGTTCTTTCTTCTCTTTGCCATATTCAAACTTTATTTTTCCTTTTTTCAGTGTCGCAAGCAACGGAGCATGGTTTTTCAACACCCCGAAACTGCCGATAGAGGAAGGCCCTTCAAGATGACTCACCGCGCCTTTAAAAATCTGAGAATCCGGCGATAGAATTTCCAATAAAAATGTTTTCTCCATAATAATTCTCCGCTAAAAAACCGTAAACTATTTACTATTTACTGCTTTCTACATTCATCCTTTCCGCTTTTTCAATTACTTCTTCTATTGACCCTACCATGTAAAAAGCCTGTTCCGGAAGTTCATCATGCTTTCCTTCAATAATCTCCTTGAAGCCCTTGATTGTATCCTTTACAGGCACATATTTACCGGGCATGCCCGTAAAAGCTTCAGCAACAAACATCGGTTGGGAGAGGAACTTTTGAACCCTTCGGGCTCTATTAACTACTGTTTTGTCTTCTTCTGAAAGTTCGTCTATACCCAAAATGGCAATTATATCCTGCAAATCTTTATATCTCTGCAGAATTTTTTGTACACCGCGGGCAACGGCATAATGTTCTGCGCCGACAATATGTGGGTCCAGAATTTTGGAAGTGGAGTCTAGAGGATCCACAGAAGGATAAATCCCGATATCCACTATCGCTCTTGAGAGAACCGTGGTCGCGTCAAGATGAGAGAAAGATGTTGCCGGAGCCGGATCAGTCAGGTCATCAGCAGGCACATAAATAGCCTGGACGGAAGTAATAGATCCTTTTTTTGTGGAAGTTATCCTTTCTTGCAGGGCACCCATCTCGGAGCTCAAAGTCGGTTGATAACCCACTGCCGAAGGCATACGGCCCAGCAGGGCCGAAACTTCTGAACCTGCCTGTACAAATCTAAAAATATTATCTATAAAAAGCAGCACATCCTGACCTTCTTCATCCCTGAAATATTCTGCCATGGTTAAACCTGAAAGCGCTATTCTCAATCTGGCTCCGGGCGGTTCATTCATCTGCCCAAAAACCATTGCCGTCTTATCTATAACGCCGGATTCTTTCATTGAAAGCCAAAGATCGTTACCCTCTCGCGTCCTCTCTCCTACTCCCGCAAAAACAGAAAAACCGCCATGCTGGGTAGCAATATTCCTTATAAGTTCCATAATGATTACAGTCTTGCCGACACCGGCTCCGCCGAATAAGCCAATTTTTCCGCCTTTCGGATATGGAGCCAGCATATCCACAACTTTAAGTCCCGTTTCCAGCATGGATACTTTTGTATCCTGCTCTTCAAAGGATGGAGGTGCCCTGTGAATTGGATTTCTTTTTACGGTATTAACATCCCCAAGCTGGTCAATTGGTTCACCCAGAATATTAAAAATTCTCCCGAGGGTTTCTCTTCCGACAGGAACAGAGATCCCCTTACCGGTATTTATTACTTTTGATCCTTTTTTTAATCCATCTGTAGAAGACATTGCGACAGCTCTAACTGTGTTATCCCCGAGATGCTGCTGCACTTCAGCAACTATTTCCATGCTACTATAGTCGCCCGGTATATCTCGTTGAATGCGGATGGCCGTGTAAATTCCCGGCAGATTACCCGAAGGAAATTCTACATCAACTACAACACCGATAACTTGAGCCACAAAACCGAGATTATTATCATTCATATATTTCTCCTATAATTATCTAACACCCAATACTTTCACGCGGCTCAACTTACGGCCGCGGCCCCGCCGACCAGGTCACTAAGCTCTTTTGTTATATTACCCTGTCTGACTTTGTTATACTGTAGCGTCAGTCGTTTCATCATTTCTTCAGTATTTTTGGTAGCCTGTTCCATAGAGCTCATCCGTAAACCCTGCTCGGCGGCATTAGATTCAAGAAGAATACCGTAAATTACAACACTCAAATATTTCGGCAAAAGTTTCTCAAGCAGAGTTTTTAAATCAGGTTCAAATATAAATTCCGACTTTACCGCTGCTTTTTGGTCAAATTCAAGTGGCAGCAGTTTAAATATTTTTGTTGTAGCCTGGGTAACAATTCTGAATTCATTATACATTATTGTAACTTTTTTATATTTCTTTGAAGCAAAGCGGGTAAGTATATCATTTATTATTTTATTCACCGAAGCGTAGTTAAGGTTATTCATAACACCGCTGTAACCGGCAACTATTCCGTACCCTCTCACACTTAGAAAATCTTTGCCCTTTTTTCCTATCGTTAGAATGTCCGTATTGTCTCCCGACAGCCGGAGGCGCTTGTGACAATTTTTTAACAAAGAACTGTTAAAACTTCCACAGAAACCTTTATCCGAGGTTATTAAAATTAGTAATTCTTTAACAGTTTTTTTTGGAGAAACAAAATAGGCATTTTCGTAGTCATCATTCTTTTTAGAGACCAGATCACTGACTATATTTTCAATTTCCTTTCTGTACGGCCGGTTGGCAACAAGATTCTGGAATGCTTTTCTATATCGAACCGCAGCTACCATCTTCATCGCTTTGGTAATCTGCTGGGTCTTTTTAATACTTACGATTCTCTTTCTAATTTCTCTTGTATTCATATTTCTTCAATATCCTTTTAACCGAAAAACGAAAATACCGATTAATACCTTCATGAGCTCAAAACCCGAAAAAAAACCCGGATCCTTTGGTTTTTCCAAAGAATAATCGGGCTTCTTTACTCCCACTCGATAGTAGCCGGCGGTTTGCTGGTGATATCGTAAACAACACGGTTTACCCCGCGTACCTCATTTACTATACGGCTTGAAATTACATTTAAAACTTCGTAAGGCAGTTTGACCCAGTCAGCAGTCATACCATCCTGACTTTCGACTGCTCTAAGAGCAATGACATTATCATAAGTCCTTTCATCGCCCATAACGCCGACAGTTTTAATAGGAAGCAATACTCCAAAAGACTGCCAAATAGACCGGTAAAGATTGGCCTTCTTTATTTCCTCTAAAATAATATGATCTGCATTTTTCAGTATTTCAATATTCTCAGGAGACACCTCACCAAGAATCCTTACAGCGAGGCCGGGACCCGGAAAAGGTTGACGCCAAAGTATTTCGTCGGGAATACGCAATTCCTTACCAAGCACCCTTACCTCATCTTTAAAAAGCTCCTTAAGAGGCTCAATAAGCGCAAATTTTATGTCTTTAGGCAGGCCGCCGACATTATGATGTGACTTAATCACAGCAGAAGGACCTTTTGTGGAGACACTTTCAATGACATCGGGATAAAGCGTACCCTGCGCCAGAAATTCAATGTCCCCGAGTTTTTTTGCCTCATCCTCAAATACCCTGATAAATTCATGCCCGATTATTTTTCTTTTTTGTTCGGGATTTACGACTCCCTTAAGTTTATCCATAAATCTATCAGCAACATCGGCAAAATGTAAATTCAATTTAAAACCGTCTCTAAATGTTTTAAGCACCGCTTCCGGTTCACCCTTTCGCATCACACCATTATTGACAAAGACACAGTGTAACTTAGCCCCGATGGCATTATGCATGAGCACGGCTACAACTGAAGAGTCTACGCCTCCCGAAAGTGCGCAAATGACTTTCTTATCACCTACTGTTTCCTGGATTTTCTTTATCGCATCCTTAACATAATTTTTCATAGTCCAGTCGCCGGTACAGCGGCAAATTTTCACTAGAAAATTTTTGATTATATCCTTCCCGTTTTGCGTATGCACAACTTCTGGATGAAACTGCACACCGTAAATTTGTTTGGCCCGGTTGCGAACAGCAGCAAAAGGACAGGTCATGGTATAGGCAATAGGTTCAAAACCCTGAGGCAGTCTGGTAACCTGGTCCCCGTGACTCATCCAGACATCAAGAGTAGACCTTAAGTTCCAAAGAAGGTCCGAGAAATCCTTGATAAGAAGTTTTGACAGGCCGTACTCTCTTTTGTCAACTTTCATAACTTTTCCGCCCAGCACATGCGAAATGAGCTGCATACCGTAACAGATTCCGAGTATCGGAATACCCAAATCAAAAATGTCAGCATCGATTTTGGGAGCGCTTTCTGCGTATACGCTGGCCGGACCGCCTGAAAGGATGATGCCTTTTAGTTTTGGAATTTTTTTCAGCTGCGCAGCATTTATTGTTGCAGGCAAAATCTCGCAGTAAACATTACATTCTCTTACTCTTCTCGCGATAAGTTGATTGTACTGCGAGCCGTAGTCAAGTACGGCTATAAATTCTTTATCTGAGATTTCCGGCATATTTTACCTTTAAAACATCGAAGACGTTTTCTGTAAATTTATCTGAATACTTTTTAAAATCCGCGATTGTTAGTTCACTGAAATCCTTATCCATCTTTAGACAATAAAGCACCAGTTTACCGGCAATCGTATGCGCATCCTTAAAGTTTAAGCCTTTTTTTGTAAGGTAGTTGGCAATTTCTACGGCTTCTGTATAATCTTTAAACATGGACTTTTTGATGCACGCATTGTTTAATTTTATATGGCTAACAACCTCACTAAATATATCAAGGGAATCAAGGATAGAATCCGCAACGGAGAATAAGTGAATTTTATCCTCCTGCATATCACTATTATAAGCAAGCGGGAGACCTTTCATCAGCGTAAGCAGCCCCACTAAGCCACCATAGATGCGGCCGGTCCGGCCCCGAATGAGTTCAAAAATATCAGGATTCTTTTTTTGCGGCATTATACTGCTTCCTGTTGTAAAGGCGTCACTTATCTCAATATATGCAAATTCTTTTGTGGACCATAATATCATTTCTTCGGCAAAACGGCTCAAGTGTATTGAAAGTATCGCACACGCAGAAACAAATTCTATTACATGATCCCGGTCAGAAACAGAGTCCAGTGTATTTTTCGTAGGCATCGTAAAACCGAGGGCACGGGAAACAAAATTACGATCAATAGGAAAAGATGTCCCTGCTAATGCACACGCTCCCAGAGGCATGTAGTTCAACCGTTTAAAGGTATCTTTAAACCTGGAAATATCCCGTTTAAGCATCTCAATATAAGCTCCGATATACTCGGTAAATTTTACCGGCTGAGCATGCTGCAAATGCGTAAAGCCCGGTATTACCATATCTTTATTTTTATTAGAGAACTTTTTCAAATTTTCGACAGATTCTTCAAGTTTTTTTATAATAATTTTTATTTCTTCCTTCAAATATAGTTTTTCATCCAACGCTATTTGATCATTCCGGCTGCGGGCGGTATGCATTTTTTTTCCGGCCTGGCCGGCAAGTTTGATTACCTCTTTCTCAATATTCGTATGGATATCTTCACAGGAGGGGTCTATTTTAAATTTGCCGGCCTCAATCTTAGCAAGGATAAACTGCAAGGCCTTTACTATCCGGGAAGCATCTTTTAGGGGAATAATACTTTGCTTGCCGAGCATTTTTACATGCGCGATACTACCAATACAATCGAATTTAGCCAGACGGCTATCAAAGGAAATAGAAGCAGTAAACTTTTCTGCAAGCTTATCAGGTTCCGTATTAAAACGCCCGCCCCACAATTTCATAAGTCAAACATCCTTTGTGTGAAATATCCGACTAAAGTACTAAACCAAAAACAAATGCGCTCAAAACGCTAAAAACACTTTTCATTATATCACTTTTGGGATTTATTTTCACTTTTTAAATAACACCCCGGAAAAAGATCATTTAATGTTCTTTGCTCTCCTTAATATAGCTTCAACTTTTGTAGGCAGACCAAAGAGATTAATAAAGCCCTCGGCATCCTTATGATTATACATTTCATCTTTACTGAAAGTAGCAATATTCTTATCATAGAGCGAATATTCAGATTTCCTGGCTACAGCCATACAGCTTCCCTTGTAAAGCTTAAGCTTAACAGTTCCGGTAACATTGCGTTCCGCATAATCGACAAAAGCATCAAAAGATTTTTTAAGTCCCGAATACCATTGCCCGTTATAGACAAGTTCGGCGTAACGGGGCCCAACCAGTTCTTTATAATGAAGCGTTTCGCGGTCCATGGTTATAGACTCAAGATCACGCAGTGCCATGTGTAAAACGGTTCCGCCCGGGGTTTCATAAACTCCGCGGGATTTCATTCCGACCAGGCGGTTCTCTACAATATCTACCCGCCCTACGCCGTTGCTGCCGGCAATACTGTTAAGTTTAAATATTATTTCCACGGGACCATAAGCCTTACCGTTTATTTTTTTAGGTATGCCCTTCTCAAAATAGATTTCAACAAAGGTAGCTTTGTTGGGTGCTTTTTCCGGAGAAACGGTATAAAGGAACATGCTTTCATCATACTCTTTCCAGGTGTCTTCCAGTATGCCGCCCTCGTAACTAATATGCCATAAATTACGGTCCATACTATAAGGTTTCTTTTTTGTGACCGGAACAGAAATACCGCGTTCTTTTGCGTATTCAACCTCTTCTTCTCTTGATTTGATATTCCATTCCCGCCAGGGAGCAATTATTTTAAGATCAGGATTCAAAGCCTTAAAAGCAAGTTCAAAGCGTACCTGATCGTTCCCCTTCCCGGTAGCACCATGGCAAACCGCATCAGCATTTTCCTTTTTTGCGATAGCAACTATTTTGTCTGCTATGAGCGGGCGGGCAAATGAAGTCCCGAGCAAATACCGGCCTTCATAAACGGCATTTGCTTTTAGTGTGGGCCAAATATAGTCCGTCACAAATTCTTTTTTTGCATCTATTATATATATTTTACTGGCGCCGGTCTTAATGGCTTTTTTACGGAGAGGGGAAAGCTCTTCTCCTTGCCCGACATCTACAGCGCAGGCGATAACTTCACAATTATAGTTTTCTTTCAGCCAGGGTATTATAATAGAAGTATCAAGTCCACCGGAATAGGCAAGAACCACTTTTTTAACCGTATTATTCATAATACTTTCTCCTTTTTCAGCCTGAGTATAATCTCTTTTTAACAGCCTGGCATCCTTAGTTATTTTTTAAGCAGCAAGTGCAGTATAGCCTTTTGGGCATGTTTCCTGTTCTCTGCTTCATCAAAAACAACGGAATGGGCTCCGTCAATTACTGCGTCTGTTATCTCGTCGCCCCGGTGCGCGGGAAGGCAATGCATCACAATATATTCTTTTCTTCTCGCATAACTCATTAGCTCTTCGTTAAGCTGGAAATCCTTAAAAGCAATTTTGCGTTCTTTTCCCTGTTTTTCCATACCCATGCTCACCCAAACATCAGTATAGATAACATCTGCGTCTCTTACCGCTAGCTTCGGCTCATCAGTAATTTCAAGTAGCAATTTTTGCCCCAACGACCTTGCTTTTTCAATAACCTGTTTTTTCGGCGCATATTTTTTCGGACATGCAACCGTAAGAGATATACCAAGAATAGCGCAGGCAAAAATAAAGGAATTAGTTACATTATTATCCCCGTCTCCGACAAAAACCGCTTTTATACCTTTCAGTCCTGTTTTCTCTTCCATAGTCTGCAGGTCGGCAAGAATCTGACATGGGTGTTCAAAATCTGAAAGTGCATTTATTACCGGAACCGTCGCATGTCTTGCCAGTTCAACAACTCTGGCGTGGTCAAAAGTTCGGAGAGTAATGGCATGAACATAACGGCTTAAGACCTTTGCCGTATCATAGACCGTTTCCCCGTGTGAAAGCTGGATCTCATTAGAATTAAGATTTATCGGCTGTCCGCCCAGTTCATAGATTGCAGTCTGAAAAGAAAGACGGGTGCGGGTAGAAGGCTTCTCGAATATCATAGCCACGGATTTCCCTTTTAAGGTGTCCGCTATCAGTTTTCCTGACTTAAAGTCCTTTGCCGTTTTAAGGACATAGAGCAACTCTTCTTTATTAAAGTCAGTTATGCATAATAAATCTTTCATTATTAATTTCATAATCTTTTCTCCTTTCAATTTACTGCATTTTAAGCTCTTCTAGTACTCCATCCAGGGCGGCAACTAAACTGTCAACCTGTTTTCTATTTACAATAAGAGGCGGCAGGAAACGGAGTACATTATCATTTGTGCAGTTAATAATAAAACCGTGTTCAAGTAACTTGCCTGCTATCTCTTTCCCCAAAACAGAAAATTCAAGGCCTATCATAAGTCCAAGGCCGCGCGCTTCTTTTATAGACTTATATTTTACCTTTAAAGAGTTAAGTTTTTCAACAAAATAAGCCCCCGTCTCTTTTGCATTCTTTAATAACTTGTCTTTAATGATTGTTTCCAAAACGGCCAGACCGGCTGAGCAAACTACCGGACCGCCGCCGAAGGTAGAACCATGAGTGCCATAAGAAAAACTCGAGGCTAACTTTTCTGAAGCAATCATTACCCCCAGGGGCAAGCCCCCGCCTATTCCCTTAGCCACCGTACAGATATCCGGTAGAATATTATACTCCTGAAAAGCAAAATAATTTCCGGTCCTGCCCACTCCTGTTTGTATTTCATCAAGAATAAGAAGAAGACCTTTGTCGTCGCATATTTTGCGGACTTTACTTAAATACTCTTTAGAGGGAACTACTACACCGCCTTCGCCTTGAACCGGTTCCAGAAATATTGCGCAAGTTTTTTCATTAATAGCACTTTCCAGATCCAAAATATCATTGAAATTCACATATTTAAATCCCGGGAGCAAAGGTTCAAATCCTTTGTGGATCTTTTCCTGACCTGTGGCAGTCAGTGTGGCCATTGTGCGCCCATGAAAAGAGCCTTTTGTTGTTATTATCTCGAACTTCTCAGCGCCCAGTTTTTCTTTGGCATATTTTCTTGCAAGTTTTATTGCCGCTTCATTAGCTTCAGCTCCGGAATTGCCAAAAAAACAGCGATCTAACCCGGATAATTGACATAACAACTTTGCCAGTTTTATCTGGGGAAGTGTATAATACAGATTTGAAATGTGAACAAGTTTGTTAATTTGATTTCTCACTGCGGCTGTGACTTTAGGATGGCAATGACCCAGCGTATCCACTGCTATTCCGCCCAAAAAGTCAAGATACTGCTTTCCGTTATTATCGAAGACTTTCATACCCTTCCCCTTTGTAATAACCACAGGATAGCGGGAATAGGTTTGGAAAATATACTTTTTCTCTTGCGCTATTATCTCATCTGTTTTCATTTATTCCCCGGTAACTCTTATTTTATTTTTGACTCAAACCACCTGCAAGAAGCAGTTATAATTCGTTCGCGGGACTGCGATACAACTGAAAGCCCGTTATTTTCTCCGGCAAATACCATTTTTTTTATTTTAATAGCAGGTATTTTCACATAGCGGCATGCGGCATAAACCGCACCGGCTTCTTTCTTATTTTTATTTATAATTAGTACCGTTCCCTTATATTCTTTGAAATTTTCGTTATATCTCTTCTCACTGCTCCTAATACTTTGTAAATACTTATTCCCTATCTGTAAACCATTTAAGTCCAGACTTTTTTTCGTAGAGCTTTTTGAGCCAAAGCGGCCGTTCAATACTTTATGTTCCCAATATGCTCTGTAATTTAACGCGGCATCCAGAAAAACTATTGACTTAACGGGAAAAAGACCCGCTATAGCCGAAGCTAAATATCCTCCGGAATGCATACCGTAAAGCCCAATTTTGTTATTATCGATTTCTTTTCTCCGCAAAACATATTCCACTCCTGAAGCGGCATCTTTTAACTGAGTCCAAACGGTCATATTTCGAGATTCTCCGTCAGAATCCCCCATACCCCTGTAATCCATTCTCAACGAGGCAATACCTGACTTTAAAAGTTCTCTGGAGATATTTCGAAAGAGAAACATCGCTTCATTTTTGCTCTCCGTTAGTCCGTGAAAAAAGACCACACAGGGGTATTTTCCTTTGCCCTCTGGTAAGTGCAACATTCCTCTGATTTCCCGGCCAATATCTCCAAAGGAAACCTGCAATTCTTTCATTATAATGTCTCCCTAAACCAGCTTGCGGCAAGCTTTATTGCTTTCTCTTCGCTTCTTTTTGACTCAAAAGTATGTCCCGCATTTTCAATGATAACAATTTTCTTTTTGTATGAAGCCGAGACTGCGTGGTACAGTTCACCATCCTCAACCGGGACTACGGGATCCTTTGCTCCGTGAATGACGAGCAGAGGATTCACATAATCAACGATACTTTTAAGATTAAGACCGTCATATTTCTTAATAGCCGTAATAAAATTTTTACTTAATTTTATACCGCCTACCATAACAGGACCACCCGCCCGTCCGGTACCTTCAACTAAAAGCTTGCGCCACAAACTCCAGAAGCGGGCAACCGCACTCATCAAAACCACACTTTTAATGCCAGGGTATTGACCTGCGGTATAAGAACCAACAAACCCGCCCATAGACAAACCTAAGATACCCAGCCGGTCCGTCGCTATATTTTTTTGAGTTTTGATAAAGTCTAAGGCGGCTTTGGCATCGCTTAACTCTTCTTCCACGGTCATATCAGAAAAAGAACCTTCAGAATCACCCGAGCCTCTAAAATCAAATCTTAAGACAGCGATGCCCCGCTTTGCAAGTTTTCTTGCCAGTTTTGTGAATAAAAAGTGTGCTTCCGTGCGGGAACCGGTAAAACCATGATACATTACGACACATGGCACTTTTATTTTTTTCAAAGTTTCAGGATAATGGAGCACCCCGAATAGTTTTTCGCCCTTATTTTTAAAATCTACGAGTTTTTCCATTAGGACTCTTTTCTTATAATATTTCGGTACCAATACCTTTATCTGTGAAAATCTCTAAAAGCAAAGAATGCTTAATGTTTCCGTTTATTATGTGGACTTTTTTTACGCCTCTTTTCACAGCTGAAGCCGCGCCGGTGACTTTGGGAATCATGCCCCCCGCTAAAACACCGTCTTTAACTAATTTAGTTACCTCTGCGAGATGAATGGTTGGAAGAAGCTTTCTATCGCTATCTAGAACTCCATTAACATCTGTTAAAATCAGTAACTTCTCGGCTTTTGCAGCAATAGCAATTTCTGCCGCAGCATCATCAGCATTAATATTGTAGGATTCCCCGTTTTTTCCCCGGCCTATCGGAGCAATAACATGGATATAGTCATTTTTATCCTTCAAGAATGAGAGATCCACGGATTCAATCTCTCCAACAAAACCCAGTTCGGGAGCAAGTTGTCTTGCTTTAATAAGCCCATGTTCTTTGCCCGAAAAGCCTTCTGCCTTTCCGTGATGTTTTTTGAAAAGTAAAACTATCTCTTTATTTACTTTCCCCATTAGAACTTCTTCTACAATACGCATCGTCTCTTTATCTGTAACTCTTAATCCGTTGACAAACTTAGGTTCTATCCCCGTTTTCTTCATTGCTGCAGATATCTCAGGCCCACCGCCGTGAACAACCAGAGTATTCACGCCTATATACTTAAGCAAAGCTATATCTTCAACTACTGATTCTTTAAAAGAAGCCTCTAGCATGGCTTTGCCCCCAAATTTTACAACAAATGTTTTGCCTGAAAATTTCCTGATATAAGGCAAGGCTTCTATAAGTATATCCGCTTTTGCGATAAGCCGTTCCATAAAATACCTCCGATAATAGTACTAGTCTAAAAGTTCATAATGTCTATAAGGTTTAAGGTCTTACACTAAAGTAGTAAAATAAAATTCAGCAAATCCTAAATCTAAAACGATATTTCTATTTCTCAGAACCTTTTCTCTGTTTTATCTTATAGACTATTATTATGTATAATTATGCTCTCGGATGCGCCTTATTATAGATATTTTTTAGTTTTTCTTTCGTAACATGCGTATATATTTGTGTGGTCGCTAAACTCGAATGCCCTAGCAATTCCTGTACACTCCTTAAATCCGCACCGCGATCCAGAAGATGCGTGGCAAAACTATGTCTGATGGAATGCGGGCTTATATGCTTGCCTAACTTTACTTCTTTTGACCAAAAATCAATAATATGTCTTATTGTCCTGGTATCAAGCCGTTTTGCTTTTCCGTTCAAAAACAAAGCTTTATCTTCCGTTTTACTTTTCCTGACCGCCAGATATTCGAGAATAGTCTGTTTGGCCCGTTCCCCGAGAGGAACAATCCTTTCTTTGCCGCCTTTACCCATTACCTTGACCAGATTATTAACCCGGTCAACACTGTCATTATCTAAACCCGTTAACTCGCTCACTCTTATCCCTGTAGAGTAAAGAGTTTCAATTATTGCACGGTCTCTTTTATCTTCGATCTTATCACCATTGATAGAATCAAGAAACAAACCCATTTCCTCAGCCTCAAGAAAGCGGGGAAGCTTGTGTTCTTTCTTAGGAAAAGTGACATTATCCGCGGGATTTATATCAACAAGTTCTTCTTTCTTAAGATAACCAAAGAAACTTTTTAGTGTTGCCAGTTTCCGCTCGATACTCGCTTTCCCGTATTTTTTAAGTGTTAATTCAATAACAAATTCCCGGATATTTACGGCGGTCAAAAGTTTAACCTGACTTTTTTCCGTACAAAACTCAAAAAACTGCAGCAGGTCAATCTTGTAATTTAATATGGTATTTTCTGCATAATTTTTTTCAAATTTCAGGTAGTTGATATAACTTTCAATTAACTTCTGCATTCTCTTCTTCATGTTTGCAGTCTTTATTTAAACACCTGAATTTGTCCTTAAATTTCGCCATAACACTGAACCCGCATTTGGAACATTTCCTATCCGTCGGTTTCAAATTACAGATAAAATCACAATCCGGATACTTTGAGCAGCCATAGAAAGCGCCTTTTTTGCCGCGGCGCATTACAATATCCCCTCCGCAATCAGGCTTGGGGCACTTAAGCCCTATTCCAATACTTTTTGTATTTTTGCATAACGGATATTTCTCGCAGGCATAAAACTTACCGAATCTGCCGAATTTAACAACAATTTTTCCGTCACATTTAACAACATTCTCTTCCTGCCCCGCAGGGACCGGATTAGCTTTATTAACTCTAACTAAACCAAGATCTGTTTTTAAATATATAGCATCACAAGGCGTGTCTGTGAGTTCATCTTTCTGCTGATCCTCCTGCCCGTCCAGCGATTTAGTGTTCTTGCACTCAGGGAAACCCGAGCAGGCAAGAAATCTTCCGCTGGCGCCCCATTTTACAACCATAGGCTTCCCGCAAGAAATGAGTTCTTTTCTTTCCTCATCCGGAAGCAAAGCCGCATCCGCTTCCGACATTTTTATCAGCAAACCTTGAGCATCCTTGCGATAAACAGCATCACACATCTTGCCGGTTTCACCATCTCTGTCTTTCTTCATGTCACCCATAATACTTGAAGCTTTCATCAAATCTACAGAGAAAGGCCCATAGAATTCCTTAATCACGGAGACCCAATCAGTCCCGCCGTCTTCAACTTTGTCCAGTTTTTCTTCCATATTAGCCGTAAACTCTATATTAAGAATATCAGGGAAAGTCTTTATTAAAATATCATCTACAAGTTCACCCAGTTCTGTGGGTTTAAAGCGTTTTTCTATTCTTTCAATATAGTTCCTGTCTAAGAGCGTCGAAATAATAGGAGAGTATGTCGAAGGCCGCCCTATGTTATTTTCTTCAAGCGCCTTTACAAGCGAAGCATCATTATATCTGGCCGGAGGCTCCGTAAAATGCTGATTACCGGTTAAATCTAAGAGTTCCAACTTCTCTTTTTCCGAGAGTTTAGGCAAAACATTTTCTTTGTTGGTCTCTTTCTCTTCTCCGGGTGCCGTTTCCGCCGGTTTAGCTTCCCTCTCTTCCTCCTCCTCAATATCATAAACGGCGAGGAATCCTTTGAATTTTATGACCGTACCGCTGGCGCGGAATATATAAATACCTGCTTCGATATCAACATTCGTAACTTCAAGTAAAGCTGACTTCATCTGACAGGCTACAAATCTTTTCCAGATAAGAGCATACAATCTGTATTGATCTCTTGAAAGAAAGGCTTTTATTTTATCCGGCACTCTCAAACAGGAAGACGGTCTGATGGCCTCGTGCGCATCCTGGGAATTTTTCTTATTTTTAAAATAATTCGGTTTCTCCGGAAGATTCTCCTTGCCGTATAAATTCTCAATTAAACCCCGAACTTCCAAAAGAGCTTCATCGGCAATTCGCACAGAATCGGTTCGCATGTAGGTAATAAGACCTACTTCGCCCTCTTCACCGATATTTAAGCCTTCATACAATTGCTGGGCTATCATCATAGTCTTTCTTGAAGTAAAACCGAGCTTTTTAGAAGCTTCCTGCTGTAAAGTTGAGGTGATAAAAGGCGCCGGCGCATAGCGGTTCTTTTCCTTGCTCTCGATACTCTTAACTATGAATTCATTATTTTTACACTCCGCAACTATCTTGTCACCTTCTTCTTTGGTTACGATCTTAAACTTTTCTCCGTTTATCCTGTTAAGTTTAGCCACAAACTGCGGCGGATTTTCTCCTTTTAAGAGCGCCTCAATGGACCAGTACTCCTCGGGTTTAAAACCTAAAATCTCTTTTTCTCTTTCACAAATCATTCTTAGGGCAACAGACTGTACCCGGCCCGCGGATAGACCGCTCTGCACATTTTTCCAAAGCAACGGGGATATCATATATCCTACAAGCCGGTCTAGGATACGCCTTGATTGTTGGGCATAGACCAGGTTCATATCAATTTCTCTCGGATGCTCAATAGCATCCATAACGGCCTTTTTTGTTATTTCATTGAAAACAACTCTATAGGTTTTCTTGTCTTTCAAGTCTCTTACCGTCGCATTTTTCTTTCCTTTTGCTTTTGTCTTTTTTTCTTCCATTATTGAGTTTCTTAAATGCCAGCTTATCGCTTCACCTTCCCTGTCCGGGTCGGTGGCCAGATACACCACATCTACTTTATCCGCAGCTTCTTTTATGTCTTTAAGAATAGATCTCTTCTTCATCATTACAATATATTTAGGCTCAAAATTATTTTCAATATCAATACCTATTTTACTTTTCGGCAGGTCTATTATATGCCCCATAGACGCACGAACGGTATAGTCTTTTCCGAGAAATTTACTTATCGTATGTACTTTTGTGGGCGACTCAACGATAATAAGTTTTTTCAATTTTAGCTCCTTTTTTAGTTGTTATATTAACTTAGCAAACATTTTACCTTGAAACTGTTTAATAAAGCCTTTTATTTCAAGGCTGATTAGAACTGAAGCCAATGTTTTTGAAGCCAAAAGGGTCTTACTTGTTATTTCATCTATATGCATCGGCTCGCTGCCAAGGGCCACAAAAACCCGGTTCTCAATATCCGTAAAGACGACATTTCCGAGTTCCGCTTGACCCGTGACATTCAAAAATTCTTCGGGAAGCGCATCTTTCAATTCTTCAATAACATCTTCAATACAGGTTACGAGCTTTGCGCCTTGTTTAATAAGGGCATTTGTACCTCTGCTCAGCTCGCTGGTAATATTTCCGGGAAGTGCGAATACTTCCCGGCACTGCTCAAGCGCATATCTTGCCGTTATTAAAGCGCCGCTTGCTTCTCCTGCTTCAACTACCAGAGTGCCGAGAGACATTCCGCTTATTATCCTGTTGCGCCTCGGGAAGTTAAATCTATCAGGTTCGGTAAACATCGAGAATTCGCTTACCACCGCCCCGCAGGCGGCAATTTCTTCGGCAAGCTGCCTGTTCTCTTTAGGGTAAAGCCGGCTAAAGCCGCTGCCCATTACCGCAATATTACGCTGTTTAAGTTTTACGGCCGTATTATGACAAACTGTATCTACACCCCGGGCCAGGCCGCTTATGACGGTAAAACCTCTTTGTAGAAGCTTAGTTGTGAACTTTTCCGTACAAAGTTTTCCGTAGACAGTCGGATTGCGGCAACCCACAACACCTATAGAAATACTATCTTCTTTTTTAAGTGTCCCTTTAAAGTACAGTATGTACGGCGGGTCACTTATATATTTCAAAGAGGCAGGATACTCCTCATCTTCAAGAGTCAAAACTTTTACGCCTTCTTTCTTCACCTGTTTCAGCTCGTTATCAAGATCTTTATGAAGCAATTTTTTTTTATCAAATAGCCTGTCAATTTCTTCCTGTTTAATATTTGCAAGTGCCCCGTATTTATCAAGCAGTTTCCGGTAATTGGCCGGGGATATTCCCGACATATTAAAAAGCATTAATCTTTCAACTTTTGTCATTCAAAATATCCTTGCCGATGAATTTCTTTATTGAATAGTCTTAGCCGGTTTCCCACAATATATAGTAATCAACTATCCGCAACTACTATATTATATAATAACCAAATGTTTGTCAAATGTTAATTTATTATCGCTTTTACCCGTTTTTGTAGTGTTTTTATGAGCCTCTCTGAGCTTATCCTCAAAAAGAACCGGCGGACAGGCTGCATGGAGTTTCGACGATTGGTATATTATCGATTATTTCTGCCTCAGGCGGACAAAACCCGCAAGTCTTAAGGGCGTGCATCCCACGAGCTAACGCTCGGGATGTCCTTGACATAACGTCATAAATCATATTTGAGCTTTTATAAGTATTTTGTTAAAAAAAAAGGCATCCTTTTATTGGAGGCCTTTTTTCTTGTTTTTTATACAACTCACATAAAATTGTTGTTGGTTTGCAGCTATTTCTTTTCTGTAACTTCAGTTTCTTTATCCTTTTCTTCGACTTTCTCACCCTTCTTGATCTTTTTTTCCCTCTTTTGCCTTACAACAAGTTCAATCATGCAAATCAAAGCATCATCGCCCTTCCTGTTCTTAAGCTTGAGAATTCTTGTGTAGCCGCCGTTCCTGTCTTTAAAGCGCGGAGCAATCACATTTAAGAGTTTAAAGAGAACACTCTTTTCTTTGATCTGCTGGTCAATCAAACGGATATTTGCCAGCCCGCCTTTCTTCGCCAAGGTAATTAATCTTTCTGCGACTTTTCTCAGCTCTTTTGCTTTTGCCAGAGTTGTTTCAATTCTTTCTGCCTTAAAAAGCGAAGTTGCAAGATTTCTAAGAAGCGCCATCCTTGGTTCATACACCCTGCTTAACCTGTTACCGCCTACTCTATGCCTCATAATTTAACTCCTACTTCTTTTTGTATGGCTTTTCTTTTTCAATATAAATCGGGGTCACGTCTTCAGGTAACTCACAATCCTCCGGAATATCGGGAGAATCGAGATCCATGTTAAATGAAAGACCCATGCCCTTAAGTATTTCGCTTATTTCTTTCAAAGATTTTTTTCCAAAGTTCCGGTACTTAAGCATTTCCGGTTCACTCTTTGTAACGAGTTCCCCGATGAATTTAATACCGGCCACTTTAAGACAGTTAGCCGATCTCACTGAGAGTTCGAGTTCATCAACGGTCTTTTTCAGTATCTCCTCCATATGAATAGCACTCTTATCAACAGAATTTTCTTCTTCTATTACTAACTTCAATTTATCATCCATAAAAACCTTCAAATGTTCTGTCATAATTGTTGCCGAATGAGACAGTGCTTCTTTCGGACTCGTTCTGCCGTCCGTCCAAATCTCAAGAATAAGTCTCTCAAAATCAAGGCTCTGGCCTACCCTGTAATTTTCCACTATGAAATTCACCCTCGTAACCGGAGTAAATATGGAATCAACAGGAATTACGCCTATCGCATCACCTTCTTTTTTATTATCTTCACTCACCACATAACCTCTACCTGTACCGACCTTAAATTCAATTACCAGTTTAGAACTGGCTGAAGTCAGGTTTGCAATTACCAAATCAGGATTAACTATTTCAACTCCGGTGTCGGCAGTGATATCTCCGGCTGTAACCGTCATTTGTCCGGATTTATTTAGAAGCATTTTTTCAGGGACACTGCCAGACAGTTTTAGCTTTATCTGCTTAACATTGAGAATTATCTGAGTCACATCTTCCTCAACTCCCTTTATAGTTCCGAACTCATGAAGCACATTCTCTATCTTTATTGAGGTAACTGCCGCAGTTGTAATAGAAGAAAGAAGCACCCGGCGTAAAGCAGTACCTACTGTTTGCCCATAGCCCCTTTCCAAAGGTTCAGCAATGAATTTGCCGTAAACATCCGTTAGGGTGTCAACTTTCATGATCTTGGGCATCTCCATTCTTTTCGCTATCATAGTTTATCCCCCTTAATTCCTTTTATTCCGTTCAATCAAGCGGCCACTCTTGTTACTGCCGCTAAGCAGATTTGCTTAAATAAATACTTTTGAAGAATCTTACCGATTATAGAATTCAACGATCAATTTCATATTCAAAATACTGCCGATTTCGCTGTCTTCAGGCATCTTCTTAAATGTAATCTTAAGATTATCAAAATCAACATCCAGCCAGGCCCCGGAAGTGATGCCTCCTCTTTCTTTTATTCTCTCCACACTGGTCTTAACAACCTTTAACTCTTTGGATTTCTGTCTTACTGTAATCACATCGCCGGGCTTCAGAATATACGAAGCGACATTGACAGATTTTCCGTTTATCTGCACATGACCGTGCAACACAAATAATTTGGCTGCATCTCTGGACGGAGCAAAACCTGCTTTATAGACCACCGAATCAAGGCGGCTTTCAAGCAGTTTAAGTAAGTACGCGCCGGTAACACCTTTTTTATCTGAGGCAATGGAAAAGAACCGTCTAAACTGGCCTTCATTCATTCCGTATATTCTTTTTGCGCGCTGCTTCTCTCTCAAACGAATACCATACTCGGAGAGTTTTGACATCATCTTACCATGCTGCCCTGGAGGAACGCTCTTTTTTTCAATCGCGCACTTTCCGGTAAAGCACCTGTCACCCTTCAAGAAAAGCTTTATTTTTTCTCTTCTACACAACCTGCATTTTGCACCAGTAATCCTAGCCAACTGAAATCCTCCTTAAGGTTATACTCTTCTTTTCTTCCTCGGCCTGCACCCATTATGAGGGATAGGCGTTACATCTTTTATTAAAGTAATCTTCAGACCTGCGGTTTGCAAAGCTCTAATTGCTGATTCTCTGCCTGCACCCGGGCCTTTCACAAAGACTTCGACATGAGTAAAACCTTTATCAACGGCTTTTTTAGCCGCATTTTCCGCTGCAAGCTGGGCTGCGAACGGGGTACCTTTCCTTGATCCTTTAAAACCGGCACTTCCGGAGGAGGCCCAGGCCGCAACTTTGCCGGTGGTATCAGACAAAGAAACTATCGTATTATTGAAACTTGAGAAAATATGGGCTATACCTTTTTTCATAGCTCTATTTTCCGGCTTCCTGATTTCTTTCACATAATTTGCAGCTGCGGGTGCCGCGACAGGAGCAACCGGAGCCTTTATATCTTTTTTTACTTCATCCATTGAAATTATCTCCTTATTTCGTTGTACTCATTAATACCGGAACAAACTACCGTCCGCCATTTTGGCTTCGGTATTTTATTTCTTTGCCGTATTGTCAATCATTGCTTTGACTTCTTTCCTCATAACTCCGACCGTCTTTCTCTTGCCTTTTCTCGTTCTGGAGTTAGTTCTGGTCCTCTGCCCTCTAACAGGCAATCCTCGTTTGTGCCTTAAGCCACGGTATGTTCCTATATCAATAAGTCTCTTGATATTCATAGCAACATCCCTGCGCAGGTCACCCTCTACTCTGATACGCTGTAAGGCTTCTCTTATTTTCTTAATATCGCCTTCAGTGAGTTCATGAACCTTAGTCCCGGGATTTACTCCGGTTTCTTGTAAAATCTTTTTGGCAACGGACCGACCGACACCAAAAATGTAACAAAGTGCGATTTCAATTCTTTTATTTCTCTGCAAATCAACGCCAGCAATCCTAGCCAATTTACTACCTCCTTGGAATATTACCCCTGTCTTTGTTTATGTTTGGGGTTAGTGCAAAGCACTCTCACTACGCCTTTCCTTTTAACTACGGTACATTTGTCGCAAATCTTCTTTACAGATGATCTTACTTTCATTTTGCCTACCCTATTCTATACGTTATTCTGCCCCTGGTAAGATCGTAAGGTGAAAGCTCAAGCTTTACACGATCTCCGGGTATCAGACGGATGAAATGCATCCTCATCTTTCCAGAAATATGAGCCAGAACCTTGTGCCCGCCGTCAAGTTCTACACGGAACATAGCATTAGGAAGCGACTCAACTATCTTACCTTCTACCTCAATATTTCCTGCTTTTGCCATATTCCCTTTTTACAATCTTGTCAGTATTTCGGCTTTCCCATCAACGACCGCTATTGTGTGCTCGAAGTGGGCCGATAAATTACGGTCTTTTGTAACGACCGTCCATCTGTCTTTTAATATCTCAACATCCGCAGATCCTGCATTAAGCATAGGTTCAATGCAAAACACCATACCATCTTTCAAACGAAGCCCCGTTCCGGGTTTCCCAAAATTTGTTACCTGCGGGTCTTCATGCAGACTTCTTCCTATTCCATGCCCGGTGAAGTCCTTAACCACCGTATATCCGTTGCTCTCGGCACAGTGTTGTATGGCACTTGAGATATCGCCAATCCTGTTTCCTTCAAGTACCTTTGAAATACCCGCATAAAGTGACTTTTCGGTAATTTCTTTTAATATTTTTGCTTCCGGAGAAATCGTGCCCACCGCATAAGACTCCGTCACATCTCCGTGAAAACCATCTTTAAAAACACCCACATCTATCTTAAGCAGGTCACCTTCTTTTAGCTTTCTCTGTCCAGGTATACCATGAACGACTTCTTCGTTTATGGAAGAACAGATACTCGCAGGGTAGCCACGGTAGCCTTTAAAACTTGGTGTACCGCCTCGCTGACTTATGAAAGATTCAGCTATTTTATCGAGTTCCCCGGTAGATATTCCGGGAGTTATTTCTTTCTCGAGTCTTTTTAGAACTTCTGCCGCAATCCTGGAACTAACCTTCATCTGCTCTATTTCATTGATTGTTTTCAAAATAAGCATTATTTATTTTTTTGTTCTGCTGCAATCTTATTGAAAGCTTTTATCATTTCTGAAATGCCATTTTCCGCCCCAATCTCTCTAAGCAAACCTTTATTTGCGTAGAAATTTATTAAAGGCTGCGTATCTTTGGCATAAACTTGCAAGCGGTTTCTAATAGTAGTTTCATTGTCATCAGCCCGTTGATACAGCTCTCCACCGCAAAAATCGCAGATTCCCGCTTTTTTTGAAGGCGAAGAAAACAGGTTAAAATTTCCGCCACACTTTTTACAAACCCTCCGGTTAGTCAAACGCTTAACTACCAAATTTTCTGAAACAACAAGATTTATTACAAGATCCAGAATATAACCGAGTTCCTTCATAATTTTTGAAAGTTCTTCAGCCTGATTAATTGTCCTCGGAAAACCGTCAAGCATAAAACCTTTCTTACAATCTTCCTTTTTTATTCTGTTTTTAAGTAACTCGTTTATTATTTCATTGGAAACTAATTCACCTTTAGCCATTATTTCTTTTGCTTTCAGTCCAAGCGGCGAACCATCTTTTACTTCCTGCCGGAGCATATCCCCTGTTGATATTTTGGGAATTCCCAGTTCTTTAACAAGAGCGTCAGATAAAGTGCCCTTCCCTGCACCTGGCGCTCCTAAAATTATCAAATTCACTAAAAACCTGCCCTGCTTTTTAATTTATTATCTTTCATAAAACCATCATAGTGCCTCATTAAAAGGTGAGATTCAATCTGCTTCATGGTATCAAGAGCAACTCCGACCACTATCAACAGAGATGTTCCACCAAAGTAGAACGGGATATTTACCGTCCGCATAAGGATATCGGGAAGAACAGCAATTGCCGCTATTGAAACTGCCCCGACAAGTGTTATACGGGTAAGCGTAAAATCTATAAACTTAGCTGTAGGTTCTCCGGGACGAACCCCGGGAATAAAACCTCCGTATTTTTTAATATTTTCGGCTACATCAACCGGGTTAAATACTACAGCTGTATAGAAAAAACAAAAGAATATTACCAACCCGGCATATAAAAAGAGATAAACCGGCGCTCCCGGCGAAAGCCAGTTAACGATCGCTTCAAAAAATACATTGTCATTGAAAGGCTTGGCAATCATTGCCGGTACCGAAAGTACTGAAGAAGCAAAAATGATTGCAATAACACCGGAAAAATCAACTTTTAGAGGCAGATAAGTAGACGCTCCTCCATAAACCTTACGGCCAACAACTCTCTGAGCATACTGAACAGGTATTCTTCTTGCCGCCGTCTGAATCAAGACAACAAACGCTATAATAATAAGCATACCTATTGCGACCGCAATAACTGTCACAAGAGAAAGTGCATCCTGCTGAATCAACTTAATAGTGTTAATAATTTCAGTGGGAATTCTCGCCACAATACCAGCAAAAATTATCATAGACATACCGTTTCCGATACCCTTCTCAGTTATCCGTTCACCCAGCCACACCAAAAACATTGTGCCGGTCGTAAGCGTCAGGACCGTCATGAGCTGAAAACTTATGCTCCAGTTATTGACTATCCCCCTCCCAATGCTGTGCATTAAAAATGTCATACTCCAAGCCTGTATTGCACAAAGAGCAACAGCCCCATATCTTGTATATTGATTTATTTTCTTTCTGCCTGCATCGCCTTCTTTCGCAAGTTTTTCAAGCGCAGGAATGACCGGCGTAAGAAGCTGCATAATAATAGAAGAGCTTATGTAAGGCATAACGCCAAGAGCGCAAACAGAAAAAGTTTTAAAAGCTCCACCTGTAAACAGATCAAGAAAGCCCAAAATTCCGCCCTGCTGAGCTTTCATGAATACCGAAAGTGCCTCGGTGTTAATCCCAGGTGTCGGAATATGACAACCCAACCGGTAGACAATAAGCATTGCTAAAGTAAAAACAACCTTATCCCGAAGCTCGGGGATTTTGAAAATGTTCTTTAATCCCTCGATGAAGTTCTTAAACATCTATTTTACCTCTCCGGAGGCGGCTTTAATCTTTTCTATCGCTTGTTTACTTATTTTATTGACTTTGATAATAAGTTTTTTCTTTAACTCACCATTACCAAGAATTTTTACCATTTTTGCGCCGTTTCTTATAAGGCGCTTTGCAATAAGCGTGTTAATATCGACAACTTCTCCGTTCTCAAAACGGTTTAGATCAACGATATTAACAATCTCATACTCTTTTTTGAAAATATTAGTAAAGCCTCTTTTAGGAGTACGCCGTACCAAAGGCATTTGACCGCCCTCAAATCCCACTTTATTTCCGTGTTTTCTAGCGTTCTGTCCTTTGTTACCTTTGGTGGAAGTTTTTCCGTGACCGCTTCCAATACCAAATCCTATTCTTTTCTTTCTTTTTCTTGCACCCTTATTGGGTTTCAGCTCATTAAGTTTCATTTAAATCTCCCGTTTCTGTATGCTATACCAGCAATTCGCCGATCTTTTTATCTCTCAATTCAGAGAGTTTGTCTATTTTTTTAATTGATTTTAAAGCTGCAACAGTGGCCTTGGTCAGATTGTAAGGATTAGTTGAACCAATGGTCTTGCTAAGTATGTCTTTGATGCCGGCAAGTTCCACAACTGCCCGGACCGCACCCGCAGTAATAACACCTGTTCCGGGAAAGGCGGGTTTCAATAACAATCTCGTAGCGCAGAACTTGGCAAGAACCGTGTGAGGAATAGTGACGCCGGAAAGAGGAACCTCAAAGAGATTTTTTTTGGCATCCTCCACTCCTTTCTTAATTGCCTCCGGCACTTCGTTGGCTTTTCCTATTCCTACGCCGACATGCCCTTTCTCATCACCTACTATTACTATAGTGGAAAAAGACATACGCTTTCCGCCTTTAACCACCTTTGAGACCCTTTTAATGCTAATAACTTTTTCTTTTAACTCAAATTTCGATGGATCAATTCTAGACAAGATATTCCTCCTTAGAAAACCAATCCTTCTTTTCTGGCAGCTTCAGCCAGTTTTTTTACTTTTCCATGATAAATATAGCCACTTCTGTCAAAAACTATATTTTTGATGCCTTTTTCTATGCATTTTTTTGCCAGCAATGCTCCGATAGCTTCAGCTGCCGCCTGGTTATCTCCGGTTTTAAGTTTACCCTTCAATTCTTTAGACAGAGTAGAAACTGTAAGCAGCGTTTTACCGGTAACATCATCAACTAACTGCGCATAGGTGTGCTTTAAACTTCTTTTTATGCACATCCGAGGCCTTCCGGGTGTACCGCTTACCTTCTTTCTTATCCTTTTGTGTCTCATTACTCTTAATAATTCTCTGTTATATGCCATGACTATTTGCCTCCGCCAGTTGCTCCGCCTGCAGTCTTTCCGGCCTTTCTCCGTATGTACTCGCCGGCGTATTTAATACCTTTTGCTTTGTACGGGTCAGGTATCTTTATTTTTCTTACCTGCGCCGCAAAATTGCCAAGAATTTCCTTGTCTGCGGATTTTAGAGTAATAATGGTGTTCTTCTCTATTACTGCGCTAATCCCTACCGGAACTATTACATCGACCGGATGGGAAAATCCAAGCAAGAGAGTAAGCTTGGTACCTGCTAATGTAGCCTTAAATCCGACACCTTCAATAACCAGCGTTTTAATAAATTGCTCGGTTACACCCTTAACCATGGAATTAACTCTGGCTCTTACCGTTCCCTGGTTGGCTTTTGTTTGCGCCTCTTCGTTTTCTTTAATAACACTTACACTGCCGCTATTAATCTCAACCTTGATGCCCGCCGGTATATTCATTTGTAATTTACCGCTTGGACCTTCAACTTTAATAACGCCGTTTGATAGCAACACTTTCACATTACCCGGTACTATTACCGGATTATTCCCGCCCCTAGCCATTATTTCCTCCTACCAAATATTGCAGATAACTTCTCCGCCTACGTTTTGCTGTCTCGCATCTTTATCGGTCAACAAGCCTTTGGATGTGGATATGATTGCAACGCCATAGCCTTCGAGTACCCTGGGCAGCTCTTTGGCTCCCCTATATATTCTAAATCCCGGGGTCGAGACCGATTTAATACCGGAAATCGCCCTTTCTTTATTCACATATTTAAGATAAACCCTTATTACGCCTTTCTTACGATCATCAATGCGTTTGAAATTTTTGATATACCCTTCTTTCTGAACTATTTTAAGAATTTCATAAGACAGCCAGGAGTAAGGAATATCTGTTTGCTCTTTCAACGCTTTATTGGCGTTTCTTATGCTCGTTAACATGTTACTTATTGTATCTACCGATGCCATATCTTTTCTCCTTACCAGCTTGCTTTTCTAACGCCTGGAATCTTCCCATCCGAGGCCAGTTTCCTGAAACAAATCCTGCAAACTCCGAACTTCCGGTAATAACCGCGTCTTCGTCCGCAGATCTTACACCTGTTATACTTCCTGGTCTTATATTTAGGCTCCCGATTACACTTAACTATCCACGACGTTTTTGCCACCTTTGCCCCCTACTTAACGAACGGCATACCGAAACATTCAAGAAGCGCTTTAGCTTCTGCGTCGGTTTTTGCCGTAGTTACAATTGTAATATCCATTCCATGAATCTGATCTGTTTTATCTACATCCACCTCAGGAAACATTACCTGCTCTTTTATTCCCATAGTGTAATTTCCTCTGCCATCAAAGGACTTGCTGGGTACACCCTTAAAGTCTTTGGCTCGAGGTAAAGCAACTTTTATAAAACGCTCGAGGAATTCATACATCCGGTCTCCGCGCACAGTCACCATAGCTCCTATAGGATTCCCAATTCTTATTTTAAAGTTGGAAATGTCTTTTTTCGCTCTGGTTATTACCGGATGCTGCCCTGTTATTGCTGCAAGCCCGGCAACAATAGCATCAATTAATTTTACATTCTCTGCGGCCTTACCCATTCCCACATTAAGGCTTATCTTAACAAGCTTGGGAACCTGCATAACAGACTTGTATTTAAACTGCTTCATCATTTCTGGAACCACTTTTGACCGGTATAATTCTTTTAATGTTGGCATCATATATTAACCTTTGTCCTTAGATTAGTTCGCCGCATAATTTGCAGGCTCTTGACTTTTTCCCATCCTTTAAAAACTTCATTGCAACCTTCGTTGGTTTACTGCATTTATCGCAGACAAGCATCACTTTAGATATACTTATCGGGGCTTCCATGGTAACTATTCCGCCCTGCTGTTGCTGCTGACTCGGTTTGACATGTTTCTTT
>CAIYPD010000065.1 GCA_903928075.1 Candidatus Firestoneibacteriota bacterium | reverse complement strand
TTGGTATTTCTTTCCTGTTCAGCCAATAAAGCTAATAACACCCATGAATCTAGTTCATTGATTTTAGAAAAACAGGTAATCGAAACTTTACAAAATCTCAAACGGAGGTTGAAGCAAGCTGGCAGCACCCTTGAGAATTTAGTTAAATATTACATATATTTGAAAAATACCTCGGATGCATCCGAGGTATGGAAAACGATACAGGCATATTTTACGCTAGAAGCGTCCGAACTAATAAAAGAACCTCCGGCAGTTGCTGTCAGTGAAGTGATTGGATTTGAGAAGCCAGATTGTCTTATTCAAATAGATGCGATTGCTGTGTTAGCTGGCAATGAATCTGGTTGGGATATTATTAAATATCCAATGTATTATGCAAACCTTAAGCAAGCATCTCCCAATATAAAACCCGGCGAACCTTTTTTCTCGGAGTCAGTAGTGGTAGGGAATCTGGTATTCCTTTCCGCTATGGACGCGGTAGATCCTGAAACCGGAAAAATAGAAACCAACGTTTTTGAAGAACAGCTGGATGTCGCGTTTAAGAAATTAAGAAGCGCTTTGAATAATTGCGGTAGTTCTGTTAATAATATTATTAAGACTCTGCATTTTCAAACCGGCATAGATGATTTGCTTTCTAAGTCTCTTGATTCTAAGCAAACCTTTAGCCCGGCTTCTGATAGACTCTGGAAACGGGAACTTGAACATTACGATCAATATGCGCCTCTACTCTTTGATTTGCCGCCTGCCAGTACTTTCTTAAAAGTTTCAGCTTTAGCTGAACCCAAAGCTCAAGTACAATTGGATGTTTTGGCAGTTTTAAACAGAGAGCAGTCAGGGTGGGAAGTAAAAAATTATCTCTTATATTTGGGTAAAAGAGGATTTCCACGCCATATCGGTGAGATAAAAAAATACTATTCCAATTCGGTAGTGGTTGGCAATATAGCCTTTATTTCAGGCCAGACTCCTGTGGATTTATTCACTGCCCGCATAGAAACTAACGACTTTGAAGAACAGTGCGGAGTAGCTTTACTTAACCTTAAAACAGCTTTAGAAGAAGCTGGTAGTTCACTGGATTATTTGGCTAAAATAACCGTATTACTTCCAGGACCTGAGAATTTGCCAATATTCAGGCAAATAGAACTCGATTACTACAAAAAGAATGCTCCGCAATTGCTTAAAGAACCACCGGCCAGCCTGGTTATTCATCCGCTTAACTTGGCGGGTACCAATCTTAATATCGAGATAGAGGCTATTGCCTTCGTACCAGATTCGTGTGAACGGATCAAGCAATAAAGGTTTGGCCACAACGGAATGGCATCGTAATATTCAGGAATTTATTAACAACTTAACCGGAGTCAGGCCCAATTACAAACCCCTCGAAAATATTAACGCATGACCCTGCCGACGAAAAGGGTCTTTTCGTCAAAAGATTTGGGGGATTTATTCTTCATTTTTAGCGAGTTTTCCCAATATGCTTTACCTTTAATACTATCCATAATAACTGAAGGTCCAATTTCCATCATAATAATTGATAAAATTGCTATTTTAATCTCTCTATTTAAAATATTAGAATTTTCAATAATAAATGTTTTTTGTCTATTTAAATTTGGTATTTTTTGTG
>CAIYPD010000064.1 GCA_903928075.1 Candidatus Firestoneibacteriota bacterium | reverse complement strand
TTTTTAAAGATTTTGTTTATAATTTAGAATTTTGTCATTAGTCATTGCTTTTAAGAGGGGGTTTTTATGAAAATACTTGTTATAGGTTCCGGCGGCCGCGAGCATGCCATAGTTTGGACATTAAAAAAGAGTGAAAAAGTTTCCAAGATATTCTGTGCGCCGGGGAATCCCGGCATAGCCGAAATAGCGGAATGTGTTAATCTTAAAGTAGAGGATATTCCGGGACTTCTTGTTTTTGCCAGACAGGAGAAAATTGATATTACTGTCGTCGGTCCGGAAATTCCGCTCTCGCTGGGAATAGTGAATATTTTCACGGAAGCAGGCTTAAAGATTTTCGGACCCTGCCGAGAAGCGGCTTATCTTGAAGGAAGTAAATCATTTGCTAAAGATTTTATGCGTAAGTGTGGTATTCCCACGGCAAAATACGAAATATTTTATGATAAAGATGAAGCGATAAAATATGTTAAAAAGCAGGGAGCGCCTATTGTAATTAAGGCGGACGGCCTTGCTGCAGGAAAAGGCGTCATAGTAGCAATGGAGACGGAAGAAGCTGTTATTGCTCTGGAAGAGATTATGGGAAATAAAATATTCGGCGCCGCCGGCACTAAAGTAGTGATTGAAGAGTTTTTGGAAGGGGAAGAAGCTACTTTGCTTTGCTTTGTTGACGGAAAATATTCTATTCCTATGGTTTCCTCACAAGACCACAAAAGAGTGTTTGATAATGATTCAGGGCCAAATACCGGAGGAATGGGCGCTTATTCACCTGCGCCTGTATTGAATAAAGTTATTGAAAATGCTATAATTAACAAGATTTTATATCCGACGGTCCTTGGAATGCATGCTTTAAGCAAACCCTATAAAGGAGTTTTGTATCTCGGGTTAATAATGACCAAGCATGGGCCAAAGGTTATAGAATATAATGCTCGTTTTGGAGACCCGGAAACACAGGTTGTTTTACCAAGGCTAAAAACAGATTTTGTTGATATTATACTTGCAACAATTGAAGGAAACCTGGATAAGCTCTTAGTGGAATGGGATTCTAAACCTACGGTTTGTGTTGCCATGACCTCAAAAGGATATCCCGGAAAATATGAAAATGGGAAGGAAATAACGGGCATAAAAGAAGCCGAGAACTTGGGCGATGTTGTAGTTTTTCACGCCGGGACCGCTATCAAGGACGGAAAGCTTGTGACTAACGGTGGCCGGGTTTTTGGTGTAACAGCAACGGGAAAAAATCTTAAAGAAGCCGTTGATAAAGCGTATAAAGCAGTTTCTTTAATAAAATTTGAAGGCGCCCACTACAGAAAAGATATTGCGAAGAGGGCTTTCAATCGCTGATGCGGATTGCTAATTACTGATTGCTTATAACTAATTGTGGGGCTGTTTCACAGTTGTGTTATATTAAATTAGATGCAGACGGATCTTTCATCCGTCGCACTAAATATCAGTAATAAGCAATCAGTTATTAGTTATTATAATTCCGGGAGGTTTTTTAATGCAAATACCTGAATACAGATTAACAAGAGAGGCATTTGGTGAAACGGTTGTGCGGCTTGGGGCTACAAATAAAAACATTGTAGTTTTGGATGCTGACCTTGCTAAATCAACAATGACGGCAAAATTCGGTAAAGCGTATCCTGACAGATTTTTTGATATGGGAATAGCGGAACAGGATATGATATCAACTGCGGCCGGACTGGCTACGACAGGGAAAATTCCGTTTTGCGCAACTTATGGTGTTTTTTTACCGGGTAGATGCTGGGATCAGATTAGAATATCAGTCTGTTATGCTAACACTAATGTAAAATTAGCGGCTGCTCACGGCGGAGTTTCTGTCGGTGCTGACGGGGCGACCCATCAGGCGCTGGAAGATGTAGCTATGATGCGCTGCCTTCCTAATATTAAAATAATAATGCCCTGCGATGCGGTGGAAATGGAAAAAGCCGTAGAGGCTGCTGTTAATACCTATGGGCCTTTTATGCTGCGCTTTGGCCGCGAAAAAGTTCCGGTACTGACAAAGAAAGAAGATAAATTTGAAGTAGGCAAAGCGCTTGTTTTAGCCGAAGGCAGCGATGTTACCCTGATCGGCGGCGGCGGGCTTATACTTTTTGAGTGCCTGGTTGCGGCGGAAGAACTCGCAAAAGAAGGAATCTCCTGCAGAATTATTAACATGGCAACTATTAAACCGTTAGACAAGGATGCGATAATAAAAGCCTGCAAAGAAACCGGGGCGATAGTAACCTGCGAAGAACATCAGGTTATGGGTGGTATGGGCAGTGCTATAGCAGAAGTTGTCGTTGCAAACAGCCCGGTTCCTATGGAATTTATCGGGGTGCAGGACCGGTTCGGTGAATCCGGAACTCCGAAAGAACTTTTTGAAGAATTCGGTCTTTCCGCAAAATTCATAGCACAGGCCGTGAGAAAAGTTTTGAAAAGGAAAAAATAACTGCAGAAGTTGAAAATTTAACCAAAAGGGCTTTTATAGTGCATAAAGTTATGGCGGAGCTTATCATGAAAAGAAGTTTTGTAGTTTTCGTCTGTTTGATAATGAGTAACCTTTTATTTGCCGTTCCCCCGGCTCCCGGGGTGAGTAGTCAAGGTATGCCCAAAGACAGTGTTAAGAAAATTCTTACTGTCAAAGAAATGAAAGCCCTGGGTTATTCATCAGAACAAATTAATAAGGTAATAAATTTAAATGATGCAAAAGGTGTAAAAAAACTCGCCGTTGTTTTTGTTGAGTTCACTGATGTAAGGTTTGCTGAAAACACAAGTGCAACTGTCGGATCAATACAGACATATGTTTCCAATGTAAATATTGCACCCGGGACAAAGATCTCAACTGAAACCGGTTTACTTAGTAATATGATTAAGTATATTTCTGAATGCTCCTACAATAACATGACGCTGGAAGTATATCCTTTCACAAATTCCGGGATTGGCTATCCTCTTAGTAACACTGCCTCTACATACGGGGCTTCGCAGGAAGCAAATGTTGTAAACGGACAATTATTTCGTGACGCCGTTGCGGCCGTAAATACCAGCGGCGCTACGGTAACCAATACCATTTATGATGCCTTGATGGTTGTTCATGCAGGTATCGGCGAAGAGTCCGGCGGAGTATCCAATGATATCTGGTCGGTTTTCGTCGGCTGGGCTTCGGGTGGGTCTGCAGGCGGTTTTTTTGAAGGTGAAACTGTGCCTGCTATGGAAAAAAGCGATCTTTCGCCTTTCGGCGTTCTCTGCCATGAATTTGGTCATCAACTCGGTTTACCGGACCTTTACAATACAAATTCCGGGACTTCTAATGTCGGGAAATGGGACCTGATGGATTACGGCGCCTGGGTCGGCAGCCCGCAGGGTAGTCAGCCGCCTCATATGTCGAGCTGGTGCAAAACTCTGCTTAAATGGCTTACTCCGGTTTCTCATACAAATTCTTCAACAATAACCTTAAATTCTTTCAAAGATCTTACCGCCAACTGTGTAAAGGTCCCTGTCCTGGGCAGTACTACGGAATACTTTCTTTTTGAATACAGACAACAGGCGGGCTTTGATATTGCTTTACCCGGACAAGGAGTACTTGTCTGGCATATAGACGACACAAAGGCCACCTCCACACAGCTTTCCAGCAATATTATTAATAACGGTTCTCCTCTTGCGGTGGCGCTTATCGAAAAAGATAAAGGCGGAAATGCCGGCTCCTCTAAAGGTGAGTCTACGGATCCCTTTAACGCTGCGGCCGATATGTTAGCTTCTCCTCAAAGTGACAGTTATTCCAATGGCCCTAGTTATATTACTCTCTATGAGTTTTCAGGTGCCGGAACCGGGTTCATGACGGCCAAGTTATTTTCTATACCTGCAACCACAAGCCTGGTGGCAAAAAAGGCCATAAATTATCCTAATCCCGTAAAAAATGTTTTAAGCACAACAATCAGGGTTAATTTCTCCAGGCCTTTTACCACGGCAACCCTCCGTATCTACACGATAGCCGGAGAGTTTTTATTTGAAAAAGCACTGGCACAAACAGACCTGAATCCTACTGTTTCTGACGCCGCGGCTGAATGGGTTTATGAGTATAAATGGGATTTAAAGAACTCAGACGGTGCAAATGTGGCCAGTGGAATCTATCTGTACAACATAGTCGCGGAAGTAAACTCCCAGAGAGAATCCAAGACCGGTAAACTAGCAATTATACGGTAAGTGTTTTAGAAATTGCTGATTACTAAAAACTAATCAGGTTGTTTAAAAAGTTCAGAGGAATTATATATGAATTTAAAATATACGGCGGCCAGAGGGACTAAAGATGTTTTGCCTGAAGCCGCGGCCAAGTGGCGCTATATAAAAAATATAGCCAGACAGGTTTTTAATACTTTTGGCTACGAAGAAATAATTACTCCGATGTTTGAACCTACAGAGCTTTTTACACGCGGCATCGGGGAAACTTCAGACATTGTCACTAAAGAAATGTATAACTTTACCGATAAGAAGGGAAGAAATTTGACACTTCGGCCCGAAGGTACGGCCGGGGTGGTGCGGGCTTACCTCGAAAACAGGCTTTACACTCTGCCGATGCCTTTGAAACTTTTCTATACGGGTTCGATGTTCCGGTATGAACGCCCTCAGGCCGGCAGATTCAGAGAGCATGTACAGGTAGGCGTAGAGGTTTTTGGCTCAAAAAGTCCTTACCTTGACGCCGAGGTAATTGCCACCGTGGTGACTATCTTTACAAAACTTGGCTTGTCCGGTCTGACCACACAGCTTAACTCTATCGGCTGCAAAGAATGCCGGCCCGCTTATACCGCTTTTCTCCGCGACTATTTTACAAAAAATTCCGCCGGACTCTGTGATAATTGCAAACTCCGGGCCGAAAAAAATCCCTTGCGTATAATGGATTGCAAAGAAGAGAACTGTAAGAAGACAGCAGGGGGCGGAAATTTGCCCGGGATGGCCTCGTATCTTTGCGTTAATTGTAAAACGCATTTCGAAGAATTGCAGAAAGGGCTTAAGCTTCTCGGTGTTACTTATAAAGTCAACGAAGCTCTGGTCCGGGGTTTTGACTATTATACGGGGACGGTTTTTGAGGTGCATTCCGAGAAACTCGGCGCGCAGACGGCTATTATGGGCGGAGGGAGATACAATGACCTTGTGGAAGAATTTGGGGGGGATAAAACTCCCGCGGTAGGTTTTGGTTTTGGCATGGAAAGGCTGGTTGCGGTAATAGACGCGCTCGGAATTAAGCTACCTTTGGAAAATACATTAGATTATTTTATTGTCCATCTGGGCCCGGAAGCTTTCGAAAAAGCCCTTGAACTGGCCGCTCTTCTTAGAAAAACCGGTAAAAGCGTAAAGCTCCTCTATGAAGAAAAAAATATTAAAGCACAAATGAAAACGGCAGATCAACTAAAAGCAAAAAAAGTTATCATCATAGGCGAAAATGAACTGAAAGACGGTGTTTTATTGCTTAAAGATATGGCCGACGGCTCGCAAAAACGGGTCAGTTATGAAAATTTGATTCAGGGGTAGGGGGAATAGATGCTTAGGTCCAATTATTGCGGGGAAGTAAATTTAAAACAGTTGGGTCAGGAAGTCAATCTTTCCGGCTGGGTTAACACCTGGAGAGATCACGGCGGAGTTATATTTATTGACCTTAGAGACCGGACCGGGGTGGTTCAACTGGTTTTTAATCCAACTACCAATAAAGAGGTGCATGCTGTCGCCCAGAGTGTAAGAGACGAATATGTGCTTAATATTAAAGGAATTGTTGAGCATAGACCCGAGGGCACGGTAAATAAGAACCTGTCCACCGGTGAAATAGAAATAAAGGTAAGTTCAATTGAGATTTTAAATCCATCCAAGGCGCTGCCTTTTCAGATAAGGGACGATATCAATGTTGCGGAAGAGGTAAGATTGCAGTACCGCTATCTTGACCTGCGGCGGCCTAAGATGTTCAAGAATTTCAATATGCGGCACAAAGTCTCTTTTTTAGTCCGTGATTACCTTGATAAACAGGGTTTTCTCGAAGTAGAAACACCTATACTTTTTAAAACAACGCCTGAAGGGGCAAGGGATTATCTGGTCCCGAGCCGCGTAAACCCCGGGGAATTCTATGCTCTGCCGCAATCGCCGCAGATGCTCAAGCAAACCCTGATGATCTCGGGTTTTGACAAGTATTTCCAGATAGCGAAGTGTTTCAGAGATGAGGATCTAAGAGCCGACAGGCAGCCCGAATTCACCCAGATAGATATTGAGATGTCGTATATTTCAGAAGAGGATATAATTACTTTAACTGAGGGGCTTGTTTCTTATGTTTTCAAAAATGCTCTGGGACGGGATATAGGCGCGCCTTTTACCCGGTTGACCTATGAGGCGGCTATGGACCAATATGGGACGGATAAGCCCGACCTGAGATTTGCTCTGCCGCTCGTAAATATTACAGAGATAGCCAAAAATGCGGAGTATAAAATATTTGCTTCTATTGCCGCAGCCGGGGGAATAATTAAAGGCTTAAACGCAAAAAAATGCGGAACTTTCTCGCGTATGGAAATAGATAATCTTATAGAGTTTGTTAAAACTATCGGGGCCAAAGGCATGTCCTGGTTTAAAGTTGAGAATGGAAAACTTGAATCTAATCTTTCAAAATTTTTCAGTGAAGAAATAAAAACCGAGATGATGAAGGCTTTTAAAGCAGAAGAAGGTGATCTAATACTAATAATTGCCGATAAACCGGCCGGAGCCAATCAGGCGCTCGATCATTTAAGACGGCATCTGGGTGAAAAACTTAGTCTTATAGACAAAGACAAATTTGTATTTGAATGGGTTTTAGAGTTTCCTCTTTTCGGCTGGAATGAGGAGGAAAAACGGTTTGATGCCATGCATCACCCATTTACTTCGCCTAAGCCGGAAGATATGCAGTATTTTGATAAGGAGCCCGGCAAAATGAAAGCCCGGGCTTATGATCTGGTCTTGAATGGCACCGAGTTAGGCGGGGGTAGCATAAGAATTCACACCAGGAAAATTCAGGAAATGATGTTTAAAGCCATCGGGATAACGGATGAACAGGCCAAAGACAGATTCGGGTTTCTCCTGGATGCTTTTGAATTTGGAACGCCGCCGCACGGCGGGATAGCCTTTGGTTTAGACAGGCTGCTTATGCTCATGCTTAAGGAAGGCTCTTTAAGAGATGTTATAGCTTTCCCGAAGACCCAGAAAGCTCAATGTCCGCTTTCCGGTGCACCTTCTTTTGCAGAGGAAAAACAACTGAGGGATTTGCATATTAAAGTGGTGGAACTTCCAAAAAAAGAAGATAAAAATACTGAACAGGTTTAACATCTAAGTTAAAGGTAGTGTCAAACAGTAAATGAAAAAATGAAGGAAAAAGCGGGTAAATTTAGAGAGTTTTGGGCGCGAATTGACTTGGAACTTTGATCAGAAG
>CAIYPD010000063.1 GCA_903928075.1 Candidatus Firestoneibacteriota bacterium | reverse complement strand
TATAACTGCCATAAGGAAGCCTTAACTCGGGCCGGTCTTTGGTCTTAAGGGCGGCGCGGCGGGCGGCGGTTATTCCCAGGTTGTACCTATGGAAGATTTTAATTTGCATCTGACCGGGGATGTGCACGCAGTTTCTATTTCACACAATCTTTGTTCGGCCTTTTTGGATAATCATCTGCACAAAGGCAATAAACTAGGCATAGATCTCAATAATATTTTATGGCGCAGAGTTGTAGATATCTCTGACCGGGCTTTAAGAAATATAATTATCGGCCTGGGCGGAAAAGATGACGGAATAGCAAGACAGTCCGGCTTTGATATTTCGGTTGCTTCCGAAGTTATGGCCATACTAGCTCTTACCACAAGCCTGAAAGATATGCGGCAGCGGCTGGGAAAAATAGTCGTGGCCTTCACCAAGGAAGGTAAACCGGTAACAGCGGAACATCTCGGGGTTGCGGGCTCTATGGCCGTCTTAATGCGCGATGCAATAAAACCTACATTAATGCAAACAACAGAGCATACTCCTGCTTTTGTACATGCCGGCCCGTTTGCCAATATTGCGCATGGTAACAATTCCATAATAGCCGACCAGATGGCGGTTAAACTTGCTGATTATGTGGTGACCGAGTCAGGTTTTGGCGCGGATCTGGGTATGGAAAAATTCATGAACATCAAGTGCCGTTATAGTAAGCTTATTCCCAATTGTGTAGTTATGGTTTGCACGGTCCGGGCTTTGAAAATGCATTCCGGCAAATTTAATGTAGTGCCCGGAAAGCCGATACCCGAAGATCTTCTGAAAGAAAACTTACAAGCGGTTGAAGAAGGGGTCTGCAACCTTGAAAAACAGATTGAAAACGCCAGAATCTTCGGAGTTCCTGTAGTAGTTGCAATAAATAAATTTACGACGGATACCGACAATGAAATTGAGTTTATAAGACAAAGAGCATTGCAAGCCGGGGCGGAAGACGCAGTCCTTTCTGATGTTTGGGAAAAAGGCGGAGAAGGCGGAAAAGCACTCGCACACGCAGTTGTCAAAGCCTGCGATAAAAAGTCAAAATTCAGTTTCCTTTACCTTCTGGAAGCTCCTATAAAAGAAAAAATTCTTGCCATTGCCACCAAAATATATGGCGCAAAAAATGTTTCCTATTCGCCTGCGGCAGAGGACAAGATCAAACTTTACAGCGGGTTGGGCTGGGATAAATTGCCGGTTTGCATGGCCAAGACGCACCTGTCGTTATCGCACGACCCTTCGCTTAAAGGCCGGCCTGTTAACTGTACTCTGCCTATTAGAGATATAAGAGCTTCTATCGGTGCCGGGTTCCTTTACCCGCTTTGCGGTGATATGCGCACAATGCCCGGGCTGCCTACAACGCCGGCAGGAATGAAAGTGGATCTGGATAAAGACGGAAAGGTAGTAGGACTCTTTTAAACTTAAATCCTGGAAATTAAAGTTTAAGCGGGTTTAGTTTATGCGGCGACTTGACCGGAGCATATAACTTGTTCCTTGTCACTTGCACCTGTAATACGGAGGAAGGAAATGTCAATATTCGATCTGGATATAATTAAGTCAGAACTTGAGGGGAAAAAGAACGCGACCCTGCTGCTTCTCAAGGCGGAAGAAAAAAAGATTATAAATTTAAATATTTGGATTGACAATAAAACTCTTATAGTTGCCGATGCTTTTGTAGTCTATCACAATACAGCGCGTGGTCCGGCTAAAGGCGGGATCCGTATTGATAAAAATGTTACTCTGGAAGAGACGACGGATCTGGCCGAGCGTATGACTTTAAAAACGGCCTTAACCGGTATACCTTTCGGAGGCGGTAAATCAGGGATTTGTATGGATAGCGCAAAGCTGGATTCCTACATGAAAAAAGAAATTATGAAGGAATTTGTCCATATAATCAGAAGTGACCTGGCTTCGGGTTATTATGTCCCGGCGCCTGATATGGGTACCGGCCCGAAAGAAATGGCAACTATTTACGGTGAAACACATATACCGGAATGCGTGACCGGAAAACCTCTCGGTATAGGCGGGCTACCCGGCAGGAAGGAGGCCACCGGCAGGGGTGTTGCTTTTTCTGCTTATTACGGAATGAAAAAACTATTTAAAAAAGAAATAAAAGGCAGAAGAGTTGCTATCCAGGGTTTTGGAAATGTCGGTAGCTGGGCTGCCTATTTCCTTGAAGAGATGGGCGCGAAAATAGTTGCAGTTTCCGATCTAAATAGCGGGCTGATAAATAAAAAAGGTTTTGATATCAAGAAATTGATGGCGCATTATAACATAAATAACTCTTTGAAGGGTTTTGAGGGTGAGGCCATTTCCAATGAAGACCTTCTGGCTCTGGATGTTGATATTCTTATTCCTGCGGCGTGCGAAAATGTTCTAACAAATAAGACAGCACCTAAAGTAAAGGCAAAACTTGTGGTAGAAGGCGCTAACGGTCCCACAACCAGGGAAGCCGATGAGATATTTATGAAAATGGGTGTAGAGGTAATACCTGATATACTTGCCAATTCCGGCGGAGTAATTGCTTCTTATATAGAATGGAAAAGCGCAAAATCAGGTTCGCTTACCAGCGCGGCAGAGGTTTTTGAGTTTATAGACAGAACCATAGAGAGATGTTTTGAAAGCCTGTTAACACTGAAGAAATTAAGAAAACTTACCAATAAAGAATCCGGTCTGGTGCTTGCGGTCAAAGAAGTTATTAACGCAATGGAAAATAGAGGATGGATTTAAAGCAAATTCGAAGACCTAAACTCGAAATTCGAAACAAAAGCGTTGAACTGATATAGATATAAATTAACAAGCATTTGTATTTAATCTTGTTAGTTTGTACCCTGTACTTTGTACCTGTTTTTCGCACCTGTTCTTTGTAACTCTTCTTGGGCTTAAATGTCCGGAACACAATGCTGGGAGGCATTAAAATGGCGAAAGAATATAGTTTGAAAATCAACAAGATTCAAAAAGTTTCGACTCCGTTTCGCAAGATGGTGACAGATAAGTTCCCGGTACCGGCCTCACTTGCCGTAATAAACAGACTTAGAAAATATGAGCCCAGGTCTATGTCCGGCCAACCGCCGGTGGTCTGGGATCATGCAGTTAACTTTAATGTTTTTGATAAATATGGAAACAAATGGCTGGATTGGAGCTCGGGTGTACTTGTTGCCAATGCCGGGCACTCAAATCCCGAGATTAAAAAGGCTATGATAAAAGCAATAAATAAGGATTTACTCCATAATTATTGTTTTCCTTCGGAAGCCCGGGCAAATTTGACGGAAAAACTTGCAAAAATATTGCCCAACCCGCTAAAGAAAATATTTCTTTTGACTACCGGTTCGGAAGCGGTGGAGGTTTGCCTTAAACTCGCAAGAACGAACGGACAGAAAGTTGCGGATAAAAAGAAAATAGGTCTGGTCTCTTTTAATGCGGCTTTTCACGGCAGAACGCTGGGTTCACAAATGATAGGCGGCACGCCGGCGCTGAAAGATTGGATAGTCAATGTTGATAAAGATATGTACAATATGCCTTTTCCTAATTGCTACAGATGCCCCTGGGGTAAATCCGGGTATAAAGGTTGTGACGCGGAATGTTTTGCAAATTTTACCAAACTACTCGGTAAAAGAATCGGGGGTTCGGCGAAAGACAAAATAGCCGGTGTAATTCTTGAGAGCTTTCAGGGCGCGGGGGCGACTTTTGCGCCTAAAGGTTTTATGAAACTTTTAAGGAAATTTTGTACGGCAAATAAGATAATATTGATTTGCGATGAGGTGCAGGCCTGTTTTGGCCGGAGCGGAAAACTATTTTCCTTTATGCATTATGATATCGTGCCGGATCTTATGACTTTCGGCAAAGGCATCACGAGTTCGATGCCGCTCTCGGCGGTTGCCGGCCGGCCGGATGTTATGGATATTTACGAGCCGAACACCATGACCAGCACGCATACGGGAAATCCTGTTTGTGTCGCAGCCGCTCTTGCTAACATTGATTATATAATCAAGCATAAACTGCCGCAAAATGCGGCAAAAATGGGCGTACTTTTTAAGTCCGAGCTTTTGAAGTTACAGGAAAGACACTCTGATATTATTGGCGGTTTTCAGGGTGAAGGCCTGGTATTTGGCGTTCATATAGTAAAAGAGGGTTCTAAAGATCCTGACGGTGATCTTGCCCATCTTATAGTCGGTAAATCTGTCGAAAAAGGGCTTATGCTCTTTTCACCGGTCGGGCTGGGAGGGGGAACGGTCAAAATATGCCCGCCTTTAACTATAACCGCGCCGGCCATTAAAGACGGCATAAAATGCTTTGAAGAAGCGATAATCGCGGCCAGAAAAGAGATGTTAGGAGAAGGCGACAATCTTTAACGATACTTTTGGAAATATTTTTAACTCCATCCTGAGTGTTTTTATCATGATAGGTGTCGGTTTTGCCGCCGGCCGGCTAAAAATTATTAAACAGGAGACCACGGAAGGTCTCACCAAGATAGTTTTTAATGTCTCGGTACCCTGTCTGATAATTGCCAATATGGTGACGACTTACAAGCGGGAGATGCTGCTTTCAACGGCAGCTCTTCCGCTTTTTGCGTTTATTTTGATATTACTTGTAAATTTCCCGCTGGCCTATTTTTCTGCGAAAATATTCAAAATTAAGAAAGAAGAGGAGAAACAGTATCTATTTTTGAATATGTTTCCCAATTATTACTATATTTCCATTCCGCTTGCAGGGATGCTCTACGGTCCGGCGGGAGTTCTTTATGTTTTCCTTTTCGGTTTTATGGCGGATATCTTTCTCTGGACGATCGGGGTAGGGATGTTTTGCAACAAGGAAAATAAAGGGAAGTTTCCCGTAAAGAGTATACTTAATCCGGGCATTGTAGCCCTGCTTGCCGGTTTTGTTCTATCGATGGCCAGGGTTAACCTGCCGGCGGTGGTTTTTACGCCCCTGCAGGTGGTCGGAAGTATTACCACCCCGATGGCTATGCTTATTACCGGCGCTATCCTGGCAAATATAAAACTCGAAGGTGTGGGCAAATTGTTTGTGAGTAAGGATATGTTTTTAATAGTTTTCATTAGAATAATTCTTGCCCCGCTGATTATTATTTTTTTAACTATGTTCTTCAATCTGGACCCGGTGGTCCGCGCAATTATTGTTTTGCAGGCGGCTATGCCTTCGGGCTTCTCGGCTATACTGTTTGCGACACAATACAAAAAGGATCCTAACTATTCGGCGGCGGCGTGTCTTGTAACGACCGGGATTTCGATGGTGACTCTTCCTTTATTTCTCTATATCATCAGGTAAAAATGCCGGCAGATATAAAAAATTTCATAAATCATTTAAGTAATGACCCCGCGCACGCAAAATGTCTGGTGCACGCCCACTATATCCAGCCCAAGAAGGGAACTTATGCGGGTTTCCCGGAAGGACTTTCTGAACCTCTGATAAACAATCTGCATTTTCAGGGTTTAAAACAACTCTATTCACATCAGACCGAGGCCATCAATTTAATTCAAAAGAATAAAAATGTCTGTGTGCTCACACCGACGGCCAGCGGCAAAACCCTGATTTATAACATTCCGGTGATAGACAGTATTATTAAAGACCCCATGTCCCGGGCTTTATACCTGTATCCCATAAAAGCGCTGGCGCATGATCAGTTTAATACGCTTATGGATTTCAAAAAAGATATTTTTGCGGAAGATTTTCCTCTGGCCTCAATTTATGACGGGGATACGACCTCCTATCAGCGTACAAAAATTAGGAAAAATCTGCCGAATATTATTTTGACTAATCCGGATATGCTGCATCTGGGTATACTGCCCTATCACGGCGGCTGGGTGGAATTTTTTAAGAATTTAAAGTATGTTGTTATAGATGAAGTGCATTCCTACCGGGGAGTCTTTGGCTCCCATGTTGCGCATATTATCAGACGGCTCAGAAGAGTATGCAGGTATTACGGCAGCGACCCGGTATTTATATGTTCCAGCGCGACAATTTCAAACGCTTATGAATTCGTCACCGGGCTGACAGGCTTGGATTTTGATATAATAGAAAAGAGCGGAGCACCCTCCTCGGGAAAATACTTTGTGCTCTGGAATTCCACAGAAAGTCCCTATACCGAAGCCGCGCATCTACTGCGGGAATGCATAAGCAGAGATATGAAGACCATAGTTTTTACCAAGGCGAGAAAAGTAACAGAACTTATCTACCAGTGGATCTCCGCGCTCGGGCTTAAATACACAAGTAAAATCGCGGCCTACCGCTCCGGTTATTTACCGGAGGAAAGGCGGGAGATTGAAAGAAAATTGTTTTCCGAAGAGTTACTGGGCGTTATCTCGACTTCCGCGCTCGAAGTAGGTATAGATATCGGCGGCCTGGATGTCTGTATTCTGGTCGGCTATCCCGGCAGTATTATGAGCACCTGGCAAAGAAGCGGCCGGGTCGGCAGGACCGGCGAGGCTCTGGTGATACTTATCGCGTTACAGGACGCGCTGGACCAGTACTTTATGAGTAATCCCGTTAAATTCTTTGAGAAAGGCTACGAGACCGCCGTGGTGGACTTTCATAACCCGGTAATTTCCAGGTCGCACTTGACCTGTGCGGCTTTTGAAACCCCGCTGGACCCGGCTCTCGATACGGCCATTTACGGGGAAACGCTGGCATTTTTTCTTAGTGAACTTACCCGGGATAATAAACTTCAAAAAAGCAGTGACGGTAAATTTCATAGTTTTGAACGCTATCCTTCGCGGTTTCTCTCTATCCGGTCTATAGGTTCTTCATTTGTCGTTGTCGATGCCGCTAAAAACCGGGTTATTGGCGAGGTGGACTATCCGCGGGTACTGCGGGAATGTTTTCAAAATGCCATCTATCTGCACTCCGGCAGTCAGTATGAAGTAATTGAGCTGGACCTGGTGGCAAAGAAAGTAAGAGTGAAAGAAGCTGATGTAGATTACTATACCGAACCCAGATCCACCGAAGAAATAGATATAATGGATGTTTTTAAGCAAAAGCAGCTCGGGGAAGTGACGATTAAGCTCGGGAAGGTTAAGGTTACGGAAAAAGTTGTCGGCTATATAAGAAAAAAGATGTATAACCAGATAAATTTTGACGAGCATGAACTGCAATTGCCGCCGCATATCTTTGAAACCGTGGCTTTCTGGTTTGAAATCCCGGACGCCCTAAAAGGCAAGATAATAACCTGTGATATCGGTGATTTTCAGGGGGGCATACATGCGGTAGAGCATGCCGTTATTTCGATGCTCCCTTTGTTTACGCTTTCCGACAGGCAGGACATCGGCGGGGTTTCTATGGAGTTTAACTCCACCTCTAAAACCCCGGCTATCTTTATCTATGACGCGCATCCCGGCGGCGTGGGGCTGGCGGAAAAGGCCTACGATATGGCACCGGAACTTATTAAGACTACACTTGAGATGATAAACAGCTGTCCCTGTGACTTTGGCTGTCCTTCTTGCATTCAATCTTCAAAATGCGGCAGCGGCAATAAACCTTTGGATAAAAATGTGGCGATAACTCTGCTCAATAATTTTGTGAACGATAAAAATAAATTAGAGTGCATTGAAGTCGTGCATAAAGATAAAACCGATTTGCTTAAGCTGGTCGCCGCTGAAATTAACGAAGTCGATGTTAAGCAAAGGCTAGCCGGAAAAAATGTGCTGGTCTTTGACTGTGAAACAAGAAGAAGCGCTGCGGAAGTGGGGGGCTGGAACAACACTCATCTTATGGGGCTGGCAATAGGCGTAGTTTATTCCTTTAAAGAAGATAAATACTTTGCCTTCCCCGAAGAGAATGTGAAAGATATGATAAATATGTTTTTAAAAGCTGATTTGGTGGTGGGTTTTAATATAAAGCGTTTTGACTGGGGTGTTCTTAAAGGTTATACTTCGATAGATTTTACAAAGATTCCTACATTAGATATGCTTGACCTTATCTATGAACAGATAGGTTTTCGCCTCTCCCTGGATCACCTGAGCCTGGTTAACCTGAATAAAGGCAAGACCGCCGACGGCCTGCAGTCCTTACAGTGGTTCAAAGAAGGAAAAATCGACCTGATAATAGAATATTGCAAACATGATGTAGAAATCACCAAAGAAATCTTCGAGTATCTTATAGAAAAAGGCCATTTATTATATAGAAGTAAAGATGGTCGAATTTTACAAATCCCGTTAGATTTGAAATCATTAAATCAAATAATTTAATATGTAAAAATTTTTTTTATCTTGTTTTCTATTCGTAATCAGTCCACCTACGGTTCAGATCTCGCCCTAAGGCGGACTATCAGTTATTAGCAATCGGCTTTTATCGGTAGGTCGGTCCCTCCACAAAGTTTGGCGGGAAACCATTTTTGTCTGACGCGACAGACAGGAATGTCTGTCCTACAAAAGGATTAAATGATGAACTTTTATTATCGCCAAAGACCTCTCTCCTGTTGTATAATAGTTATATGAATGCAGAAATAATTACGATAGGGACAGAGCTTATCCTCGGGCAGATTGTAGACACTAATTTTGCTTTTATCGCCCGGCGGCTTGCGGAAGCGGGTGTTAGTGTATATTATAAGACTTCTGTCGGAGACAATGAAAAGCGGATGGCTGAAACCATCAAACTTGCTCTTTCCCGGTCTGATGTTGTTATTATTACCGGCGGCCTGGGCCCGACGGTGGATGATGTAACCCGTCCGGTACTCGTGAAATTACTCAATCTCAAACTTGTGCTTAATGAACATGTCCTTAAATATATGCAGACCTATTTTGACCAGAGAAATATTAAGATGCCGCAAAACAATGTCTCCCAGGCGCTGGTTCCAAACGGCGCAACGATCATCGAAAACAAGAATGGCACGGCTCCCGGCCTTATTATTCCGGTTGCTAAAAAATATATTATTGTTATTCCCGGAGTGCCCCGCGAAATGAAACCCATGCTTACTGAATCGGTTATTCCATTTTTAAAGGCCAATTTCAAAACTGAAGGCATTATTAAATCCAGAGTTTTAAAAGTGTACGGCCTGGGTGAATCAAGAGTGGACGAGTTGATAGAAGATCTTTTTAGAGATAGTCAAAATCCCACCATAGCATTACTGGCTTCACACCTTGAAACCAAAGTCAGGATGACGGTAAAGGCAAAAAACGATATAGAAGCAGAGCAGCTTTTAAACCTGATGGAAGTTAAGATACGGGAAAGGTTGCATGAAAATATCTTTGCGGTTGATGATGATACTATGGAAAAATCAGTGGCTATGCTTATGACCCTAAAAAAACTAACGCTTGCTACCGCGGAGTCCTGTACCGGCGGGCTGCTTTCGAGCCGGATAACGGATGTTGCCGGGGCTTCGGCATTTTTTATTAGAGGAGTAATTGCTTATTCAAATGAATCAAAGATGGAGTCCCTGAAGGTCAGAAAACTAAGCCTGGAATTGTATGGCGCGGTGAGTAAGCAAGTGGCGGAAGAAATGGCTGAAGGAGTTAGAATCACTTCCGGTACAGATATAGGAATAAGTGTAACAGGGATAGCAGGACCCGGTGGCGGAACCTTAGAAAAGCCCGTAGGACTGGTTTACATAGCGCTTTCAACAGATAAAGAGGTAATAAGCAAAGAATTCAGGTTGGGCGGCAACCGTATCTGGAATAAAGAAAGAACTGCACAAAATGCCCTCGATATGCTAAGACGGCATCTGTTAGCACGATAACGGAATGTAAGTGTTTAGGTCGAAAATCTTCCTGCCTGCAAAATAATATGGAAAGTATTTGAATAGTTTTGCTATTATGTAGTAGAGTTGCGGATTGAAATCAGGATTTTGGAGGAGTTATGAAACAAAATATAATACTGGCTCTGGTATTTTCTGTTTCTTGCTTTTTTACGGAGGAGGTATCCGTAACGGTATACAATCAGGATTTTGGAGTGGTTAAGCAGGGAATTACTTTGGACTTGAAAAAAGGAGAAAATGAGATCTCTGTTTCTGATATAGCGAGGCATCTCCAGGAGGATTCCGTAATATTACGGGATAAAAATAACTCCAGGGCTTTCAGAATACTCGAGCAGAACTTTGAACCGGAACCCCTAAGCGAAGCGCTGCTTCTTTATAAAAACGAAGGCAAAGAGGTTGACTTTAAGGTGAGTGAATATGATGCGGTCACTAAAACATATAAGGAAGTTATTAAAAAAGCAAAAATAATCAGAAGTGCTTATGTTCCGCATACTCAAGCGTATAACCGGTACGGAAGCCAATATGCTTATGCCCAGACCGGCTATGGCGCGCAGGGCCAGCCCATAGTAGAGATGGACGGTACAATCGTGTTCGGGTTACCCGGCAGGCCGGTATTTTCAAGTCTGGGTACAGATGCTTTCCTAAAGCCTACCGTAATGTGGAAGATCCAATCGGAAGAACAGGGGAAAAGAGACGCAGAATTCTCCTATATGACCGGCGGTATGCGCTGGGATGCTACCTATAATTGTGTAGTGCCGGAAAAAGGCGATGTTATGGATATCATCGGCTGGGTAAATATAGATAATAATTGCGGGCGGGATTTCAAAAATGCGGCTATAAAATTAATGGCCGGAGATGTAAATAAAATAAATGATCCACGCAGGAATGACCCTTACTCTGCGGCAGACGGAGATAGAAAAGCCCTCTTGATGAAGGAGTCAACAGGCGTGGAGGTTAAGGAGTTTGACGAGTTTCATCTTTATTCCCTGCCTCGAAAAGTAAATCTTTTGGACCGGGAGAACAAGCAAATTGAGTTTATCCGGGCTGAGAGGGTTAACGGACAAAGATTCTATGTCTATGACGGGGTAAAATTTGACAGGAATTATAACTACAGTTATGATGATTATGGCAGGAGAGAACGCGCGGATTACGGCTCAATGAGCAACAATAAGGTATGGAACATCTTCGAATTTAAGAACTCCGCAGAAAACAATCTGGGCCTGGCCCTGCCTAAAGGTAAGGTGAAACTTTATAGAAAAGATACAGGCGGTAGTAATGAATTTATTGGAGAGGACACCATAGATCACACGCCCAAAGACGAAACAGTACGGGTTTATCTCGGTAATGTTTTTGACATAGTAGGCGAAAGGAAACAAACCGCATTTAAGCTTAGCCATAAAAGGGATGAAGTTGAAGAGAGTTTTGAAATTACCTTAAGAAATCAGAAGAAAGAAAAGGTAACCGTCAGGGTAAAAGAACACCTTTATAGGTGGCTTAACTGGGAAGTGACGGAAAACTCCGAAATATTCAAGAAGAACGATTCCAGGACCATTGAGTTTCGTACAGAAATAGAAGCAGGCAAGGAAAGTAAGATTACTTATAAAGTTACCTATAATTGGAAATAAGGAGAAAGTGACAAAAGGGTAAAAAGTTACAAAGAGAATAAAAAAAGTGCCGTTTTCCGGCACTTCTTTGTTTTGTTGTTTGTGTTTTACTTCTTTAAAATTTGCTGGACCAGTAACTTTGCTTTCGGACAAGCCACTTCCATACCTTTGCCGCCGTTTTCGCAGATTATGGCCACGGCAATTTCGGGATTTTCAGCAGGTGCGAAGAAGATAAACCAGCCGTCAAGGCCTTTCTTTGAGGACCTGGCAGTCCCGGTTTTACCGGCAATCTTTATCCCGTCTACTTTTGCTTTCTTGCCCAAACCGTTTTCTACCGCGTCTATCATTAGTTTCTTTATACTCTCGGCTGTCTCTTTCTTTAGCGTATTTTTCAGGACAACAGGGTCTTCTTTATAAATCACATCGCCTTTTATATTTTTTATTTCTTTCACCAGATATGGTTTCATGCAGACACCGTTGTTGGCTATGGTTGCCGCAATCATCGCGGCCTGTAGTGTGGTGGTCTTGTAGTTTTTGCCCAACCCGTTGGCTTTCTCGGCCGTTAAATATTTGTTTTCCGAGTCAACACCTATCGTGCTCATGGTAACCGGTAATTGCATGCTGACGGGCGTGTTAAAACCGAATTTTGTAGCAAAGTCTACAAGCTTGTCGTTGCCTATATAATTACCTATTTTTGCAAAAGCAATGTTGCAGGACTGGTCAACGGCCTGACGCAGATCTTTTACATTTCCGTGTTTTTCCCAACACCAGAATGTCTGATTATCTATAGTTAGTGAACCTTTGCACTGAACCGGGAAAATATTTTTCATATCGGTGTTTGTTTCGATAGCCGCCGCGGAAGTTACTATTTTACATATTGAACCCGGTTCGTAAAGCATTTCAAAAGCCCGGTTGATAAAAGGTTTGTTTTGACTATATTTGTAACTGCCGAATTTTTTATCTATGCCCGAAGGACTGAATTTAGGATGACTTACTGCCGCGAGAATCTCACCGGTCTGCGGTTTAAGTATAACAATAGAACCCATCTGATCATAGAGGACGGAGGTAGCGGCTTTTTGATATTCAATATCTATTGTCAAAGTGATCTCATTTCCGGGAATATAATCTTTAAGAGCGTATTCAATTCCAAATTTACCGAATTCTTCGGAGTTAAGGCCGATTATTTTATCCGTGGCACTTTCTGCCGGATAAATTGATTTTGCGCGCTTAATGTCTTTTTTTAGAAGCGGTTGATTGTTCCTATCCGTAACGCAAAGAATATTCCCGGCTTCTTTTTCCTTTTTTGCTTTTTCAAGGAATAATAGAACCTGCGGTTTTTTCGGGCTGATATTCAGTGCGTTTTCATAGGAATCTATGGCTTCATTTATTTTGCCCATTCCATGATAAGCAAGACCTAAACCGAAAATGCCTTTTAATTCGTGCACAGTTATCTTATTAAAATGCTCATATTCAACAAACGCGGAAGGATACTTGCCTTTTGTTATAAAATCAAGGCCTATTGAACTGTGATCAAAAATACCGCTATTTTTAACTTTCTTTTCTTCTGCTTTTGTATAAAAATCTTTACCTCTCTCAAGATCGCCTTTTTGTACATATAAATACCCGAGTCCGTCGTAAGTAAGAGGATTTTCGGCATCTATTGCAAGTGCTTTATTCAGCTCAATTAAGCCTTCGTCAAATTTATTTTTTAGAGCATACGCTTTTGCTGCTTTTAAATGCCTGTTAATTTTAACACTCTTGAAAAACAGAGCTCTTATACCTATTAAAAGCCCTATAATTACAAGGATAATTACGACATATTGCCAAAAACTGCTTCTTCTGGCTTTGTTGGAAAATAAAGGTGTTCTACCTACTGCTGGCATCGTTTTTGCTCCTTTTTTATTGATTCTTAGCTATACTACTAAACAGGAGAAAATTTGTCAAGAGTAATATTTATTTTAAATACTATTGACAAACAAAGGAGTTTTGTATATAATTACCTTAAGAAAGAATCCTTGAAAAAGGATAAAAATCCAGGAGGTGCCTAATGGCAAAGACGGACATAGTTCAGAAGATAGCAGATATAGCAAAGATCAACAAGGCGGAAGCGGGGAGAGCACTGGACAGTTTGGTTCAGTACATAACGACGGAAATCAAAAGCGGAGAAAAGGTAAAAGTTGCAGGTCTTGGGACTTTCGTAATGAAAGACAGAGCAGCGAGAAAAGCAAGAAATCCTAAAACAGGCGCAATGGTTGATGTTCCTGCGAAGAAAGCAGTTCGTTTCAGAGCCAGCAAATCCCTGAAACAGGCAATAATCTAAATCGAATCTAACAATAGAAGCCCCTTTAACGAGGGGCTTCTATTTTTTATAGTGTTTAAAAAAAAGAGAGCCACTATATATAGTGTCTATGAAATATGATGTTATTATAACAGGTTCAGGACCTGCCGGAACAACTGCAGCAAATATCCTTTCGCGAAAGGGTTTTAAAGTATTAATATTGGAAAAATCTTCCTTCCCGAGAAAAAAAATATGTGCCGGCGGCTTAACTCCAAAAACAGTAAAATTACTTGAAGAAATAGGAATAATTTCTGAAAATGAACTCTTTGCCGATGTCGGTAATGTAAAGAAAATAAAAGGTGTTAAAGTTGTGGTTGATAACATCGGCTACACCGGTGATTTTGAGGGAAAATCAGGTGCCTGCATTAATAGAAATGTCTTTGACAATTTATTGAAAGAAAAAGCTATTGAAAGCGGAGCAACTCTACTCGAAAATGCGAGTGCTTTTGAACCGCTAATTGAAAAAAACCGTGTTTGCGGCATAAAGTATAAAAATACAGGAACAGAAGATGAACAAATATTAGAAGTCAGGGCCAAGCTGGTTATTATTGCGGAAGGCGCCGCCTCTCCTTTAACCCGGAAACTTTCAAAATTTAAAAGCAGCCATTTAATAAGAGCAGTGAACGCCGTTTGCAAGCCAGAACCCGGCCGGCTGAGTGATTATTTTGAGTTTTACTTTGATAAAAATATTTTACCCGGGTATTTCTGGTGTTTTCCTTTTAGAGCCGGGGAAGACTATGCCTCTGCAGGATTTGGTGTAGAAAAACAGCTCGACCTTAAAAAAGAATATTACAATTTGCATAATAAATATATACCAAATATTCCTATTACTGAACCCCCGGCCTCCTGGATAATCCCCTGTGATTATCCGAAAAAAATATTCGGCGACGGTTGGCTTCTGACGGGTGATGCGGCAGGACTCGCAAACCCGATAACAGGTGAAGGCATATTTTATGCAATTAAAAGCGGAGAGCTTGCAGCGGGCGTCGCGGCAAATTCCCTTTTTGCGGGTGATTTCGGGATAAATGTACTGAAGGAATATAAAATATTGATTGATGCCAGATTTAAAAAGGAATATAATCTTTCCAGGGTCATTAAAAAGCTTCTTCCGCTTGGTTTTCATAAATATTTTTTCCTGGCGGCGAGTAAAAAAAAGGGTACACTGGAAAGATTTATGACCGGAGAAATGGATTTTAACAACATAAGCATAAGTAAACTCTTCAAATACCTTTTTATATTGCCTTTTCTTATTTTGATATTTTCGGGCTGCGCCGGACCTGCGCTTGTGGAGGAGAAAAAGCCCGAATTTCCTCCGTTTCAATCCTACCTGCACTACAGTAAAGGACTTATGCTTTCCAATCAGCGGCTTTATGATGAGGCCATAGAAGAATTTAAAACGTCGCTGGCTCTGGATCCGTCTTCTGAGTATCTTAAGGAAGTTCTGGCCCGGGAATACGCTAGGATAGGTAAACTTGAAGAGGCCGGGCAGCTTTACGGTAAGATTTCGAAAAGCAGCACGGATACCCGAACTCTATTGCAGGCAGCAGCGTTTTATCTGGAACAGGAAAAACTGCCGGAAGCCGAAGAGATCTGTAAAAAGATTATAATAAATGAGCCCAAAAGCGCAGACGGCTATTTCTATCTGGGGAATATTTATTACAAACAGGATAAAACAGATAAAGCAATAACTATGTTTAGTAAAGTTATTGAAATAGACCCGGCGGCCGATACTGCATATTTTAACCTGGGCCTCGCCTACGGAAAGAAAGAGGATTACCAAAATGCAGAAAAATATTACCGTAAAGCTGCGGAGGTTAATCCCGGGTATACTTCCCCGGTCTTTGCTCTGGGTTTGATGTTTCAGATACAGGGTAAGCCGGAAAAAGCCGTAGAAGAGTACAGTAAAATAATTGAACATTCAAAATTTGATCCCCGTGCATTTAAAAACATCGCTTTGGCCTATTCCCAGCTGAAAAAATATAAAGAAGCCATAGAGGCTCTTAAAATTGTCGTAGAGCTTGATCCCGGGGACCTGGACAGCCTGCACCGTCTTGCGTTGATTTTATATCAGGAGAAGGATTATCAGGAGTCCCTAAAATACGCAAAAATAATAATAGCGGCTGATGCCGGCAGTGCCGGCGCGTATCAGATTATCGGAACGATCTGCATAGAACTGGGCCAAATTCCGGAAGCTCTCGCGGCTTACGAAAAATTTGTCGAATTAGAGCCGGGAAATCCTTCCGGCTATCTCTATCTTTCCTATCTTTATACAAAAAAACCGGATTTTGAAAAACTGATACTGCTCCTTGAGAAAGGAGTAAAGGAAATTCCGGACAATCTTGATCTTAAAATTTACCTCGGCGGAGCCTATTTTGAGACCCGGAATTATGATAAAAGTGAGACTGCCTATAGAGAGGCTCTAAAGTTAAAGAAAGACGACGAACGGACCCTGTATTCTCTGGGAGTACTTCTGGAAAGAGAAGGTAAATATGAGGAAGCCGTGAGCAGTTTTAAAAATGTAATAGCTTTGAATCCAAAAAATGCCGAGGCCTATAACTATGCCGGCTACATCTATGCCGACCGTAATCAGAATCTTGAGGAAGCGCACCGGCTGATAACTGAAGCACTTAAACTCGAGCCGGAAAACGGCGCCTATGTGGATAGCCTGGGCTGGGTCTATTACCGTATGGGGAGGATTGAGGAGGCCCTGGTAGAAATAGAACGGGCTGTTGCTTTAATGAAAAAATCCGGTAATGAAGATGCGATTATATTTGAACATCTGGCTGAAATATTTTTTAAACAAAATATGACCGAGAAAGCTGTTAAAATGTACGAAAAGTCCTTAAAGATTTCAGATAATGAGAGCGTGAGGAAAAAGCTTAATGAAATTGTTAAAAAAAATAAGTAGTGCCGCAGTAATTTTTGCTCTGGTTTTCGCCGGCTGCGCGGGGCCTAAAGTGAGGGCGCCGGACAAAGAGCAGGCATTACCGAAAACATTGAAATCCCCGGTTATGACGGGTTTTATAGGACCCTTAAATAAGATAAAAAAGAAAGCCATTCTTGCTGTAAAAGGGACAGAACTGCTTAGATTTGAGATTAAAGGTTTTTTTAATGAACCTGTATTTATTCTTGTGGCTAACGGCAGGAAGGTACGGGCCTGCTTCATTCAGGACAACGCCTATTTCGAAGGGGAAATTTTTGGCGAAAATTCCGACACTCCCGCCTCTATATTTATAAACCGGGCCGGGAAGCTGATTTTGAAGAACAATGGAACTGATATCAGCGCGGCTTTCACAGCCAGGGATAAAAATCCCGAAATTCCGGTTCTGGCTGAATTTACCTCGGCTGATTACAGGCTTTCCTTCATTTTTATTGATCCTGAGATCAATAAAGAGCTTAGTGATGATTTATTTATTCTCCTTCCGCCAAAGAGTGCGCGCAGGATAAGCGAAGATGAACTAAACAGGTATCTTGGAAAATGGAACAAATAAAAGTCAGGGCCCACGCAAAAATAAATACTTTCCTGGAAGTTTTGAATCTCAGGAGCGACGGCTATCATAATATTAGAACACTTTTTCAGACCGTAGATTTGGCGGACGAGGTAAATATTGAAAAAGCGTTATCAGGTATTACACTTTTTTGTGATAATCCGCAAGTACCCTCAAACAGGAACAATCTGGCCTTTAAAGCAGCGGAGCTTATGCTTAAAGAAGCAAAGATAAGTACAGGCTTGAAAATTAAAATCGTTAAAAATATACCGGTAACCGCGGGCCTTGCCGGAGGCAGCAGCGATGCGGCGGCGGTACTAAACGGCTGTAATGTTTTGTTAAACTGTAATTTATCTTACAAGAAACTCGTTGAAATAGCCCTGCAACTGGGCAGTGATGTTCCTTTTCTCCTTAAGGGCGGCACGCAGCTGGGCGAAGGCCGCGGCGAGCTGCTCACAGAACTCGAACTGCTGTCTGAGTTCTGGCTGGTTCTGGTTGTTGAAGGGGAGAAGAAATCCACCGGCAGTGTATTTAAAGCCTTGAAAAAAACATCGACAAAACCTCCGATATTTGATAAAACAATTAAGTATTGCTTAGCTAAAAATACTTTTAACAAAGTAGAACTGGTTCAAATACTTCATAATGACCTCGAAGTGCCGGCCGGTAAGTTGTTTCCGGAAATTTTGAAAGTAAAGGAGGAACTGAGAAAAGCCGGGGCCAGGGGAGTATTAATGAGCGGCAGTGGCCCGGCCGTCTTTGGACTGGCCTATACTAAATCGGAAGCAGAAAAAATAGCCGCTAAACTCAAAATAAAATATGAGAAAGTGCTGATAACAAAAACTATTAAACCGCAGAGATTGGGGGAGCCTAATGGAAATCACGGAAGTTAAAATACATCTGAGAAATGAGGAAAAATTAAAAGCTTACGCTACCATCACCATAGACAGCTGTTTTGTAGTCAGAGATTTAAAGATAATACAGGGGAATACCGGGCTTTTTGTGGCCATGCCTTCAAAAAAGAAACCGGATGGAAGTTTTAAGGATATTGCCCACCCGTTAAACAATGAAACCAGAGAGCTGATAGAAAATAAACTTCTGAGCGCCTATAAAAATGAAGCGGAAAATAAGAAGGACCAGCCGGAAAATATCTCAAAAGAAACAAAAGCTGAAACTCTCAAAAACACCGGGTCCTCGCTGGACAGAACAATGTCTAATCTGGAAAAAAGCCTGGAAAGTAAATTTGACAATATTTAAAACCTGACGGAATAAAAGGCGGCCTGCTGTTTAGACCTGAAGCGTAAGTTAAACTCCTGCGGGCTTTACTCTTAAAGCGCTTTAATATACTTACAATGCCTTTCTAAAACTTTCTTTAAAGCAGACAAAAAGCATCCCTAAAAAGAGGACAAAATTACCTATAAACATTCCGGAAAAACTCTGCAGGAAAGGCGTTACCCCCGTTGAAGTAGCAAGAAAAGCAAAAATAAGGCAAATCAAAAGAACAAGTTTTCCGTTTTTGTCACTATAGATATCCGTGATATAAGCCAGAGAAACATAATAAGCGAAGAGGACTGAAATGTAGTGGCTCAACCACGAAGAAGGGGAGATGTAGAGTATCAGGAAAAAAACCACGGGGTATTCAAATTTTGAGACGATTTTTTTGTTGGCTGTGCGCCGGAGCGCCAGAGCGGATAAAATTAAGAGCCCGGCTTTTATGAAAATCCCCGCCGCTTTCATTTGCTCTACGGTAAATCCTGCCGGATCCAGTGTTTTATGCAGGAGCCCCGGGTAATTTTCATTTCCCAGCCCGGTAAAGTGCCTTACCAGAAAAGCGTCCAAAGACTGATTGGGATGGGTGTAGTAGACGGTTTCGCGTATTATCGCATCATTGCGTAAGAAAGGCGTTATTACTGCTTTAACAAACTCAATGCCGAGATACCAGGCTCTTTCAAAGCCGTAAAAGAAAGAAGGAATAAGTAAAAAGAAAATTGGCAGGCCGAGTAAAACTCCGAGCACTGCCTTCCATTTACGCCGGTAAAGGAAATATATAAGAAAAAATGCCGGAGTGAGTTTTAAGGCGGCGGCAAAAGCAATTAGGATTCCGGAGGCTAAAGGTTTTTTATTTTCCAGCAGGTAGACGGCGGCTACACAGAGAAAAAATACCATAATGTTAGCCTGGCCGAGATAAAGGTTATCGGCTATAATGCCCAGAGCAAGCAGGAACGGCAGAAAGATTTTCGCAAAGCTGTTTGAATCAACCCGGTAAAAAGTGCTTTCCGGATAGAGGAGCTTCAGGATCATCCCTGTTGCCAGGGTCAATAAAGTTACATTAAACAGGAACCAGATTGCCAAAGAGAGTTTTACCGGGAAGATGGCAAAGAAAATAATTATATTGTAAAAAAGCGGCGGATAGGAAAACGCCGTATACTTTTTGTAAAGGTCAATGCCTCCGTAGACTGCTTCCCGGGCAATCATCCAGAAATTGAGATAGTCAACTGTGTTTCTCGTAAGCGTATAAAATAGAAGAAAAATAAAAAAACCGCCTAAATACAATGCCGGTTTTTTTGTAAAGAGTGCCTTTAAGTAACTTGCCATATTTTCCTTGTCCTTGTTTTTTCTATAAATAACACTATGAACATCGCGAGCAGCAGGGAAAAATGTCCTAAAAACATCCCCGAATAACTCTGAAAATCTTTACCGGGAGAGGAAAGAGCGGTTACGGCAACGCAAAATATCAGGCCCGCTTTAAGTATTTTCCTGCCAAGAGAACTGCTGTTTTCGTCCCGTATATAATTAACCGCGGCATAATAGGCAAACAGCACCGTCACAAAGTGGTTGAGCCACGAGGCCGGAGAAATAAAAAGTATCATTAGAAACAGAAGGGCAAATTCAAATTTTAACAGGTGGGGGTTTTTCTTTTTAGAAGAAGTGAAAGCAAAAGCGGCGAGTAAAACAAGAAAAGCCTTAAGGAGGAGGCCAATTCTTTTAATCTGTACGAGAGACATATTTGCAGGATCTATATATTTGTGCAGCCGGCCGAAAGTGTTGCCGCCGTATTCTTTTATTCCGAAACCGGTGAAATGCCTGCCGAGAAAACCGTCAATGGACTGGTTGGAATGAAAAAAGCCCGTTGTGCCCCGTATCTGGACGGAATTCTGAAAGAAAGGCATTATTACCATGTTAAAATAATCCTGAAGATAGATCAAAGTGTAAGGGATGCCGTAAATCATAAAAGGAAAGAAAACCATAAAGAGTAAAAGGCCGCCTAAAGTCCAGGGAAGGATCTTATAATCTTTTTTGTAGATAAAATAGATCAGGAATAAAAGGGGTGTGAGTTTAATGGAAATGGCCATAGCCAAAAAGAGGCCTGCCGCCCAGCTTTTTTCTTTAAGATGAAAGTAAATAGCCGAAATACTGCAAAAGAAAGCCGGGATATTTGCCTGGCCGAGCCATAGATTATCGCAAACTATTACCGCGCAAAGGAGCAGAGGAAGAATATAACTTCCGGCCTTAAGGTGTTTTCCTTCGTTCCACCCGCCGTCAGCCCGTTCTCCGTAGCCCAGGATCCGGGAGATAAGTATAACAATGAAAGTTATCAGAATCATTTGCATTATATTCCAGAGAAATAACCCCGCTTTGTAGGTAAAAACCGAAAAAACAGTGGCAATACACCAGAAAAAGAGCGGTTGAGAAAAATCGGTGTTTAAAACGTATATATCGTACCCCTTTAAGAATACCGCATTCCGGCTTATAAGCCAGAACTGGTAAAAATCCACCGAATGGCGGGTTAAAGCGTAAATTATGTTAACAAAGAAGAATAATCCAAACCAGAAAGTGCTTTTTTTCTTAAATAAATCTTCAAGGTCTTTAAACATAAAAATCATTATACATTAATAAAAATTTGTTGACAAGATAATAAAAATAGCGTAGAATACTTACAACGAAAGCCTGATTAACCTTCGATGAAAAATAATAAAAGCCTTTAATTGCCGGTTAATTCTGCAAGCCAACGGTTAGAAAATTCTGAAAAATATTTCGGGCTAAAAACAATCAATATTGTAATACAATTTACCGTTTAATTTAAGTTGGAATTTATGAAATGCCGGTTTTTACCGGGAAGTACACTCAGGAGGAGTTTTAATGGATATAATTGAACTAAAGAAGAAGAAAATTGCTGAACTTGTCGATCTTGCAAGTGATATGAAACTTGAAGGCGCAAGGGGCTTAAAGAAGCAGGACCTTATTTATAAAATAATGCAGGCCCATGCAGATAAAGCAAAAGTGAAGGAAAATGCGGGCTTGACTTTTAAAGATGGTGTGCTTGAAATACTGCCGGACGGTTTTGGTTTTTTAAGATCCACTAATTACAACTATCTTCCGAGCCCTGATGATATTTATGTTTCCCCGTCACAGATAAGAAAATTTGATCTGAAGACCGGCGATACCGTCTCAGGCCAGGCCAGGCCGCCGAAAGAAGGCGAAAGATATTTTGCGCTGCTGAAAATAGAAGGCGTTAACAATGAGCCGCCGGAGTCAGCAAAAAGAAGAATACTTTTTGATAACCTTACTCCTCTTTATCCTTTCAGAAAAATTAAATTAGAAAGAGAAAAAGAACCGCAGGAAATTGCGATGCGGGTAATGGATCTAATAGTTCCCGTAGGCAAAGGTCAAAGAGGTCTCATCGTCTCCCCGCCCAAAGCCGGAAAAACGATACTCCTTCAAAAAATTGCCAACAGTATTTCAGCCAACCATCCCGAGATAACGCTTATTATTTTACTTATTGATGAACGGCCCGAAGAGGTCACGGATATGCAGCGTTCCGTAAAAGCCGAAGTAATAAGCTCCACTTTTGATGAACCGGCGGAACGGCATGTACAGGTTGCGGAGATGGTGCTGGAAAAGGCGAAACGGCTTGTGGAGCATAAAAAAGATGTAGTAATACTCCTTGACTCAATAACCAGATTGGGCAGAGCTTACAATACCGTGGTCCCGCCAAGCGGAAAAGTTTTATCCGGCGGTATTGACAGTAACGCGCTGCAAAAGCCTAAAAGATTCCTCGGGGCCGCCAGAGATATCGAAGAGGGGGGTTCCCTTACAATTCTTGCTACTGCGCTTATCGAGACCGGCAGCAGGATGGATGAGGTTATATTTGAGGAGTTTAAAGGTACCGGAAATATGGAAATTGTGCTGGATAGAAAACTTGTAGACCGTCGTATTTTCCCCGCAATCGATGTAAATAAATCAGGAACCAGAAAGGAAGAACTTCTTTTATCTCCGAATGATCTTTCGAAAGTATGGATGCTTAGAAGGCTCTGGAATACTATGTCGCCTGATGTGGCTATGACTATGCTTACCGATAAATTGCGTAAAACTAAAAGCAATAAAGAATTTTTAAGCTCCATCCGAGAAGTTTAATATTTAATTTTGAGAGGAATGTAGAAACATATAGAGAAGCTATCGGTGGAATCCTGTAGCTCAGCATTCAGTGAAATCGTTTTTTAAAGGAGAAAAAAGTGAAAGAAAAAATTCATCCGGAATACAAAGAAACCGTCATAACCTGCGGTTGCGGCGCGAAGATCAAAACAAGGAGCACTAAGCCTGACATGAAACTGGAAGTCTGTTCTAACTGTCATCCTTTTTATACGGGCCAGCAGAAGTTTCTTGATATAGCCGGGCGTGTTGACAAATTTAAGAAATCCTTTAAGAAAGCCGGCTCAACCAAACCTAAAAAGACGGTGGAAAAACCTGAGTCAAAGAAGAAGCCTTCAAAGATCGCCGTAAAGTCATAAAATAATATGAGTTTCCTTGAGAGTTTAGCGGACATAGAGAGAAAATATAATGAATTAAGTGAAGCTCTCTCCGTCTCTAAAGGTGTCGCTGATTATCAGGGTAAGATGAAACAGCTGTCTAACCTTGGGATTATTGTTGAAAAATATAACACTTATAAAAAGGTCGCGGGGGATATTGCCGGCTCCAGCGGCCTTTTAAATTCGGATGATGCCGAATTGAGAGAGCTGGCAAAACAGGAGCTCAAAGGCCTGGAAGAAAGAAAAGCAGAGCTGGAAAAAGATATCAAGCTGCTACTTATCCCGAGAGATCCCAATGATGATAAAAATATCATAGTGGAAATCCGGGCCGGGGCGGGTGGAGATGAATCCGCGCTTTTTGCCGCTGAACTTTTCCGTTTGTATTCCCGCTACGGCGATGCCCGGGGCTGGAAAGCCGAAATTCTCTCCTCTAATTCTATTGGTATCGGGGGCTTTAAGGAAATTATTTTGTCCATGCTGGGTAAAGGCGCCTATAGCCGGCTTAAATATGAAAGCGGAGTCCACCGCGTCCAGAGAGTCCCGGCAACCGAGGCCTCCGGAAGAATTCACACCTCCACCGTTACTGTTGCGGTCTTACCTGAAGCGGAAGATGTTGATATACAAATCAAACCGGAAGAGCTTAGGATTGACACTTATTGCGCTGGCGGACACGGCGGGCAGAGCGTCAATACCACTTACTCTGCAGTCAGGTTAACGCATTTACCGACCAATATTGTCGTAGCCTGCCAGGACGAACGCTCTCAGCTTAAGAATAAGGCCAAAGCCATGAAGGTTTTAATGACCCGGCTTCTGGCTCTACGCATGGAAGAACAGCAAAAACAGATCGGGGACGAGAGGCGTTCCCAGATTGGCAGCGGGGATAGGAGCGAAAAGATCAGAACTTATAATTTCCCTCAAAACCGGGTTACGGACCACAGGATAAATGTATCTATTTTTAACCTGCCGGAAATAATGGAAGGCAATATTGACGGTTTGCTGGATCCCATTATTGAAGTAGAGCATAATAACCGCCTGAAAGAATTCGAAAAGAACAGTAAATGACGATAAGCAAGCTTTTAATAACCGGTGCAACCGCCCTGAAGGAAGCCGGTATTGATAATGCGGCTAAAGAAGTAGAATTATTTCTCTCTAATATTCTCCAAGTCAGGCGCCTTGACCTCTATCTAAACTCAAGCAACCAGGTAACAGAAAATACTATTTGTATATTTAATCGATTTATAGCCCGGAGAATCAAAAAGGAACCTGTAGCTTATATAACCGGCTTTCAGGAATTTATGGAACTTTCCTTTAAAGTAAATAAAAATGTATTGATTCCTAGGCCGGAAACAGAATTG
>CAIYPD010000062.1 GCA_903928075.1 Candidatus Firestoneibacteriota bacterium | reverse complement strand
ATATGAAAAAATTTCAGGAGAGGAAAGCTTCAATAGTGATTCTTGAACTGGAAGACCTGTCAAAACCGGTAGCCGCTCCTGAGGTAAAATAGTTTATATAGTTATAATGCTTTTTCTTGAATTAATTAAAAGCAGCTAATCCTGCCCTTTTTAAATTTCCTCTTACCCTTTAATTTCTGCTGTATTTTTAAGGTATTTGTATTGAAAATACTGTCTTCGTTTGGTAAAATTAAGTATGGTCAAAAAAAATTCAGAAAGCAAGAATAAAAAGGTCAAAGCTCTGCCGGCTAAAAAAGTAAATGCCGGTAAACCGTCAAAAAAAACCGTTAAAAAGGCAGCTAGTCGACCAGTCAGAAAAAAAGCAAAAACTCCTGCTTTAAAAAAAATCCTTAAAAAGACTCTTTTACCCGGAGTTCCTGCGGAAATACCTGTTCTTGAAAGAAAAGAAGAAAAAAAACCGCTGCATCCTTCCCATATTTACGATAAATACGATACTATGTTTCAAGATTCCTATGGGGAAACCGGTATAGTGCTGTTACCCCGCGACCCTTACTGGCTCTTTGCCTATTGGGAAGTGACGCCTGCTTCCATAGAACAGGCTAAGAAGGTTCTGGGGAATGATTTTAATTCTTCAAAAACCATCTTGCGGGTTTATGAGATAACAAATATTATTTTCAACGGCAGAAATGCACATTCCTCTTTTGATATTATTCTGGAAAATTTACTGCGCAGCTGGTATATCAATGTTCCTTTATCCGAAAAAAACTGGATTGTGGATATTGGAATCCTGGCACCCTCAGGAAAGTATTTTCTTCTTTCCAGGTCCAACGCTGTTGCCACCCCGGCCGACAGTATCTCCAACACGGATTATGAGGAGTGGATGGACTCTGCCGAATCCTGGAAAATGTATACGACGCGCGCGGGCGCTAACAGCAAAAACAGGGCCGGCACTTGTGGTATATACGGAGCGGAAGACCGGGCCTTTGAGGCCTCTTCGGCGGGCGTCTCGAGTCTGGCCGGTCCGGTAAGGTTCGAAAATAAAGCTTCTGCTTTCTGGCTGAAAGCCGGGACCGAAATTATTGTCTATGGAGCCACTGAGCCGGATGCCAGAGTAACAATAAACGGCAATCCGGTCCGGCTTAACGCGGACGGGAGTTTCAGTACCCGCTTTGCGCTTACCGACGGCCTGCACCTGCTGGATATTTCCGGGAGGTCCGCCTCGGGAAATTATAAGAAAACTTTCAAGTTGAGAGTCACTCAGGAAACCTACAAGGAAGAATAATGCCAAAAGGATATTTAGCTCTGGTTTTACATGCTCACCTGCCGTATATAAGGCATCCGGAACATGAGGATTTTCTGGAAGAGGACTGGTTTTTTGAAGCCATCTTTGAGACTTATATCCCGCTCCTTCTGGTTTACGAGCGGCTGGTCGAGGACGGTGTTGATTTTCGCATTACCATGTCGCTCACCCCGCCGCTTATCAATATGCTGGCCGATCCGTTGCTGCAGGATAGAGCTCTTAAACACATAGAAAAACTTGTCCAATTGTCCGAGAAAGAAATGAGAAGGACTGAGTTTGAACCGCATTTTAACAATGTGGCGAAAATGTATAACTGGAAATTCAATGAATACCGGGCCTATTTTCTCAAGTATAATAAAAATATTGTCAACTGGTTTAAAAAGTTTTCTGACCTCGGCAAACTGGAAATAATTACCTGCGGCGCCACGCACGGCTACCTGCCGCTTATGCGGGTAAACGAAAAAGCGGTGCACGCGCAGATTAAAGTCGCCGTGTCCTGTCACAAAAAGCATCTCGGGAAACAGCCTAACGGTATCTGGCTGCCGGAATGCGCCTATTATCCCGGGGTAGAAAATATTCTCAAAGAAAACGGGATTAAATTCTTCTTCGTGGATTCTCACGGCCTAAATTACGCGAAACCCCGGCCCAGATACGGTGTTTTTGCCCCGGTTTTTACAAGAAACGGCACGGCCGCTTTCGCCCGGGATATTGAATCGTCCAAACAGGTTTGGAGCGCCAAAGAAGGCTATCCGGGGGATTTCTATTACAGGGAGTTCTACCGGGATGTGGGCTTTGACCTGGACTACGAATATATCAAACCATTCATAAACGCCGACGGGCTCAGGACCTTTACAGGAATGAAATATTACAGAATTACCGGGAGTTCCGACTATAAAGAAGCTTATGACCCGTTGATAGCCGGGCATAAGGCGGCCGAGCATGCCGGCAACTTTTTATTTAACCGGGAGAAACAGGTGGAGCATCTGGCAAAGGGCATGGACCGGAAGCCGATAATAGTCGCACCTTATGACGCAGAGCTTTACGGACACTGGTGGTATGAAGGGCCGCAATTTCTGGATTTCTTTCTCCGGAAAGTATTTTTTGACCAGGATGTTTTTAAAACAATAACCCCGAGCGAGTATCTGAAGGAGTATCCTACAAATCAGGTCTGTGCGCCCTGTGAATCGAGCTGGGGCTACAAAGGCACGCACGAAGTCTGGCTGGAAGGAAGCAATGACTGGCTCTACCGGCATCTTCATAAAGCTGCGGACAGGATGTGCGGGCTGGCGGAAAGATTTCCAAACGCGCATGGGACACTGCGGCGGGCTCTCAATCAGATGGCCCGGGAACTTTTACTCGCGCAGGCTTCTGACTGGGCTTTTATCATGAAAACAAAAACAAATGTCGGCTATGCAATAAATGAAACCAAGGACCATCTTTCCAGATTTACAAAACTTTATGAAGATATAAACAATAACTGTATTGACCTGCCCTGGCTAAACTGGATAGAGTATAAAGATAATATTTTTCCCGAAATAGACTACCGGGCCTATCTATAGACAAAATTAATATTCTCAATCCTATCCGGGACAAAAAGGAGTTAAAAAAATGTTTAAAAGAATTTTTTCTGTAATTGTTTTATTATTCGCTCTGCTCTTTGGGGCGGAAGCCAGGACTCAAAAAGAAACCATAGACTCCGGGCTTAAGTGGCTCCGGTCCCAGCAAAAAGAAGACGGTTCTTTCATGGAGTACCCTGCGATAACAGCGCTTTGTGTCAGTTCTTTTCTAAGAAACGGAATTTCAGAAAAAGATCCCGCAGTAAAAAAGGGCGTGGGTTACATTTTTAAATGTGTCAGGACGGACGGCTCAATCGCCGTCGATAATATGAGTTGTTATAATACCTCCATTTGTTTGATGACCTTGAACGAAACGGGGAATCGAGAGTATGCCAAAACTATAGAAAAGGCCCGTGAATGGCTGAAGAAGACCCAGGTGGGCGCAGATGGGAGCGTAGAATCGGTTGATAAATTTTACGGGGGCATCGGTTATGACAGTAAAATGAAACCCGATCTTTCGAATCTCCAGCACGCACTGGAGGCCTTAAAGGCGACGGTAACGGCCGAGGATGCTTTTATGTCTCCTTATAACGGCAAAAACAGCGACCGGGAAACTTTCGAAAGAGCAATTTTCTTTCTTTCGCGCTGTCAAAATATTAAGGCAACCAATGATCAAAAATGGTCCGGAAACGACGGGGGCTTCATCTATTCGCCGGACGGAGAAAGTAAAGCAACCGGCGCAAAATCTTACGGCAGTATGACCTATGCCGGCCTTAAGAGTTTTATCTACTGCGATATGGATAGGACCGACCCGAGAGTACTTGCGGCGTATAACTGGATAAGGGCTAACTATACTTTGCAGGAAAACCCCAATATGGGCGAGCAAGGGATCTATTATTATTATCACACCCTGGTGAAAACTTTTAAAACTCTCGGGGATAAGTCGGTTAAAGACAGTAAGGGCGTGGAACATTTCTGGGCAAAAGAGATGACGGAAAAATTGGATACCCTGCAAAATCAGGAAGGTTATTGGGTCAATAATGCCGAGAGATGGTGGGAAAGCAAGAAAGAACTTGCAACCGCTTACGCTTTACTGGCTTTGAGTTACTGTACCGAGTAGACAGATGTTTTAAAGGGAAGCAAATATAAAAGCTTAGCAGGTTGCTGAAAAACTCTTTTTAAGACTTTTTTAGCTGCAATTTTGATCATTTTACCCGCCATTTGAGAGCAAATGGCGAGGTAACAGGCCGCATAATGTCCTTTATTTATTTTTTTCAGCAGCCTGTTAAAGGAGCAGGGATGCGCAAACAGCTCTTGTTTTTATTATTATTTTTAAGCGCGCACAGTTATAGCGAACAGTTTATTCCCGGGTCATTTCTGCACCAGCCTTTTTATTTTGAAGCCGAAGGCCTCCTCGCTGATTTTGACGCCAGGGTAAAAGACGGGGAGTATGAAGCCGCGGTTAAACTCCTGCAGGAAGGCATAGATAAAAGCGCTTTTCTCGTTGTAAATAATAAAAATTATGAATTTTCCTCGGCCCGGGCCGTCTTTACCGGAAAAATTCTAAAAGCGGATGCCGCGATAAAAAACGCCTATTTAATTCTTACCGACCCCCTCGCGGAGGAACTCTTTAACCGGGCCCTGGCCACTTATTCTAAACAGGATTTTAAAAATATTCTTGACAGTTATGGGGCAGGCTCTTATGCCGGGCGGGCCAGACAGTATTTGGCGGATTACTCTCTCGCCGAAGGGGATTTTGAAGCGGCGCTCCAGTATCTGCTGGCATTAAAACCGCCTTCCGGACAGAAACTTTTTAAAACTGCGCTCTGCCTGGAAAAACTTGGCAGAGAAAAAGAGGCCTCCGGGGTTTACACTGAACTTGCTGAAAAATTTGGAACCTATGAAATTGAAGTTGACGGTAAAAAAATAGCCGCTGCCACTTTTGCCTCAGCAAAAGCCACCGCTCTTACCGGCACGGCCAAAGCTGCTTCTTTTCTTTTTAAAAGCGGGGCCGCCGCTTTAAAATGGGAAGCTCTTACCCTGCCGGAGAATCCTTTTGAAGTAAGTGAGCCGGTTATTTCCGCGGGAAAGGTGCTTCTCGCTGCGGATAGGAAATTTTATGCCCTGGAGGCAGAGTGGGGCCTTACCGACTTTCAATCGATGCCTTTTGACAATAAAAACATATTTGAACCGGGAGCTTTTCCGGCGCTCTGCGGATCCGGGGTTGCTGCGGAGGGCAGCCTGGCGGCTGTGCGGTTTTTTACCTCAAGAATTGCCTGCAGTGTTTATGATACCGAAAAAAAAGAAACCCGGCTTTATTTGACGCAAGAACAACTTGGGGCAGAGAAAGGGAAGTACCAGAAAAGTTTGAATCTCCCTGCGGTAAAAGGCAACGCCGTCTACCTGGGACTGCTCTCCTTGAAGGAAAAACTGACAGGTTATTACCTTGTCAAAATTGACAGGGATAAAGGGGATTTAAAATGGTCGGTCTTCCTTGGCAGCGGCAATCAAACAGAGTTTATGTTTGAAAATGCTCCGGCCCCGGTATTTTCCGGCGAGGACCTTATTGTGGAAACCAATCTTTTCACTCTGGCCTGCCTGGACCGGGAAACCGGTATAATAAAATGGACCCTTGGTCTGCCGCCGGAGACCGAAATAGGAAATGACGAAAGACTGGAGGAAAACAATCCGCCTTACAGAAACCTGCTGGCGGACGGCAGTTATATTTTTTACGCCCCGAAACATAAAAAAGTTATCGCGTCTATCGAGAAGGAGACCGGTAGAAAAATATGGGAAATTTCAAGGAACTATTTAGAACACCTCGTGGGAGAGAAAAACGGTTATCTGTATACCGCTGACTCCGCTTTTATTTACCGGCTTGATAAAAAAAACGGCAAGCGGAGCTCCGTCTTTGCTTTTAAAGATAAAGGCAATACGGGGAGGGTTTCTTTCTATCGGGATTATTTTTACTATCCGACCTACTTTGGCGTAGGAACCCTGGACATCGACGGTTTGAACTTTAAAAAATATTCCCTTTCCCATACTGTAAGCAGGGTCTTTCCTTTTGAGCAGGGTTTATTGGTTTACGGTGAAGGAAAGGTAAGGCTCTACGGGGATAAAGAAGAAGTTATCGCCGGGGCAAAGTTGGTTAAAGAAAATGCTCCGGAATACGGTCAGGCTTCCTACTGTCTGGCGCTAAATCTCCTTTTAGAAGGTAAGACCATAGAAGGGACGGTCGCTCTAAAAAAACTGCTTAACGATACGGGGACGCAGGTACGGACAGAGGAAATTAAAGCAAAACTGGAGAGCTTGGAGCTGGAGGCTGCGAAAACAGCTTTTAAGGCCGGAAATTATTTGAAAAGCCATGAGCTGCTTGACGGCTTAAGGGAGAGCGGAAATTATCAGGCTCAGGTGGCCTGGCTCCTCCTGGAATGTTACGGGCAGGAAGGGGGAACTGGTAATATTGCCGGCGAATACGAGAAAATTATCCGGGAAGGCAAAGGTAAATATTTCGAACCGGAAGCCAATCTTGAAATCGCCCAGGACTATTATGCCGGGGTGAAGCTTAAAGGAATAAGAGAATATTTCCCGTCCGGAGAGCAACAGGGCAGGCGTATATTTGACTTTTCCTCAAAACCTCTTTGGGAGTCAAAAAAGATTATTTCGTCCGCTACCGTGAAACCTTTTTTACTTAAGGAGAAACTCTTCTTTGCCCATACGCTGGGTTTTTCTGCGGTGGAACTCGACAGCGGCAAAGTCAGCGTCGGGTCGTTTAAAGCTAAAAAGAAGCCTGCTGAAGTAAACTATGGCAGATACGGGTTCTATCCTGATTCCTCGGCCGGAGATGAGGCGATGGTTTATTTTTGCATGCCTAATAATTCTATTTACGGGGTTGAACCAAAAACCCTGCAGTTAAACTTTGAATGGCATCCGGAAAGGAGAATTAATCAGAGTTTTTTGCCGAACAGCCTGGCGGTTACGGGAAATTTACTGTTTTTACATGATCCTTTTACGGGTATCCTTGCCTTGGAACGGAATACGGCGTTAAAGGCGTTTGAAATCCAAGGCGAGTTTTCGGAACCCAGTTTTTATGGCGGTTTGATACTGGCCGTGGAAAAGCGGACTATGATACTTAGGTGCTATGACGCTACTACGGGAATGAAAAAATGGGAGCTGAATTTGCAGGCGGGTATGCAGAATTTAGAAATAAAAAGTGACGCAAGTTTTGTGTACATTATTACGGAAGAAGGTGTATTATATAAGATAAAACAAATAAACGGCGCTCTGCTTTTGAAAAATAAAATAAGCGGGGACAGCGGGGCCTGGGACTTCTGTCCTGCGGTGCAGTCGGCAACTGCAATATTTATAAGCTCCGGCCGTAAACTCTATTCTGTTGATAAAGGACTTTTAGCCGTCAACTGGGTTAGGGATACTTACTCCACCTACAGAAGCGAATCCAGGCCCGGGGCTAAAAAAGGCCAGTTTGAAATAAGCAAGCCGGTTTTGTTCGTGAAACCCGAAGAAAGGCAAACAGAGGTGAACTGGCTCTACCTGACCGGTTCTAAACTTTTAGCCCGGACGGGTGACTACCTTGAGGTATACGACGCAGAGACCGGTAAGCCGGAACTCTGGCTCGAAAAGGCGCTGCCGCTTGTCTCAAAAGACAGATTTAGCCCTGTTAACTGCTACGATAGTAACGGTAATCTTATAATAGTGAGCGGGGGTGTGGCTCAATGTTTTAAAGGTATGCTTCCGGCGGTAGAACAAAATATTTGGCCGGGCAGGAAAAAGTAACCGGATTTTAAAGTAAAAAAAATTTTTGGTATTGTACGGAGGATATTATGGCAAAAGAAAAAGCACTTGAGGTAAGCAAAGAAGACCTGGCGGCCATTCTTGACCTGAGGGAGGCTCACGCCAGGATAAAATCCGAGCTGGCCAAGGTTATTGTCGGGCAGGACCGGGTTATTGATGAACTCCTGATCTGTATTTTTTCGAGAGGGCATGTTCTTCTTGAAGGGGTCCCGGGTCTGGCCAAGACCCTTATAATCAGTACCCTGGCGCAGGCACTGTCGTTAAAATTCAAACGCATCCAGTTTACACCCGACCTTATGCCTTCGGATATTACGGGTACCGAGGTGATCCAGGAAGACAGGGTCACAAAAGAAAGGGAATTTAAATTCCTGATGGGGCCCATCTTTTCAAATATAATCTTAGCCGACGAAATTAACCGCGCCCCGCCCAAAACCCAGGCGGCGCTCTTGGAAGCGATGCAGGAACACCGTGTTTCCACCGGCGGTAAAACTTATGTTCTCGACGAACCCTTCTTTGTTCTGGCCACGCAAAATCCGGTAGAACAGGAAGGTACTTATCCCCTGCCCGAGGCCCAGCTGGACCGTTTTATGTTTAAGACGCAGGTGGGTTATCCCACCGAAGAGGAAGAACTTAAAATCATGCGTGCCACCACTTCGGGTTTTAAACCCAAACTCGAGCAGATTATGGACGGGAAAAAAATAATCCAGCTGCAGGATCTGGTGCGGAAGGTCCCGATTGCCGATCATGTCATTAAATATGCCTACAATCTTGTTAAATATACCCGGCCGGTGGGCGAAAAGGTCCCGGATTTCGTTAAGGAATATGTGAGCTGGGGCGCCGGTCCCAGAGCCAGCCAGTATCTGGTCCTGGGCGGCAAGGCCCGCGCTATTCTTATGGGCCAATATTATGTTTCCTGTGACGACATTGAAGCCGTGGCGCACGCTGTTTTGCGGCACAGAGTTCTACTTAACTTCACGGCGGAGTCGGAAGGCCTTGACACGGACAATATTATAGACCGTATCCTTACCTCTGTTTCCAAAACCTCCAAGTAACAGGCTGGTTAATGTCCATTATTTTAGTTTTTCAGCAGCAATTCTGAAAATTTTACCCGCCATTTGAGAGCAAATGGCGGGGTAGCAGACTGCCTAATGTCCATTATTTTAGTTTTCGGCAGCCTGTTAGATTTTACCGGCTTAACAGGAGCGGGAATGGAACAGGTTTATAAAAAATATTTAAATCCCCGGGTTTTAACCCGCGTGTCCGCGCTGGAGCTTAAAGCAAGACAGGTGGTAGAGGGTATTATCACGGGCCTGCATAAAAGTCCTTATCACGGTATCTCCGTGGAATTTGCGGAACACCGGGAATATGTGCCGGGAGATGAAATTAAACATATTGACTGGCGGGTTTACGCGCGTTCCGACAGGTTCTTCATCAAGCAGTATGAAGAAGAGACTAATATGCGCGGGTACATTCTGCTGGATACCAGTGAATCAATGCTCTATGGGAGCAAAAAAACATCAAAACTTGAGTATGGGTCTCTTCTTGCCGCTTCGCTGAGCTATCTGCTCTTACAGCAAAGGGATTCCTGCGGTCTGGTGACTTTTGACAGTGCTATCAGAAATTATCTTCCTCCGAGAAATAATCCCAAACATTTTAACTTGATTCTGCGGGAATTGGAGCTGGCAAAAAACGGAGTAAAAACCGAGATCGGTAAAGTCTTCCATGATCTGGCCGAAAGGTTTAAGAAACGCGGGCTTATTATAATTATTTCCGACCTGCTCTGTGATATCGAAAAGACCCTGCTCGGACTTTCGCATTTTAAACACAAAAAACACGAGGTTGTGGTCTTTCATGTCCTGGACCGCGCCGAAATTACTTTTCCTTTTGAAGAAATGACCCTCTTCAAGGGATATGAGGAGAAGGGGGATGTGCTTGCGGAAGCGTGGTCTTTAAAGCAGGGCTATCTTGAAAATCTTAATAAATTTATGGCGGAAATAAAAAAAGGGTGTTTGGGTAAGAAGGTCGATTATGTGCCGCTCGTGACCGATGAACCGCTGGAGCTTAAATTGAGTAAATATTTAACCGCCCGCACAGGCAGGCACTGATGTTCGGCTTCACCGTTTTAAATCCGTTCCTGTTGTTTTTTACGCTGCTGGCAGCTATTCCGGTCCTCATCCATTTGTTCCACCGGCGCCGCTTCAAAGAAGTCAGATGGGCGGCTATGGATTTTCTTCTTAAAGCGCAGAAAAAATCAAAGAGCCTGTTGAAACTCCGCCATCTTCTTCTGCTTTTGCTGCGCTGCCTGGCCGTTATTTTTATAGTGCTGGCTGTCAGTCAGCCGCTCATTAAAGCGCCCTCGGGGTTGGGCCTGGGCGGAAAATCGTCGACTTATTCCATAATTATTATTGATAACTCCTACAGTATGGGGGAGAAAATAGAAAACAGGCAGCTTTTTGATAAAGCCAAAGAAAAGGCTGCGGATATTTTAGGCATGCTCAAGACCGGAGACTCCGTGTCCCTGGTGACCGCGGGTTGGAAGGCAAAAGCGGTGATTAGCGAGCCGACTTACCAGCTCTCTGCCGCCAGGAAAGAAATAGAAAGCCTGAAAATCGGTAACGCCGGCAATGATCTGGGCGGTGCCCTGCAGCTCGCCGCAGCGCTGATAAAAAAGAAAAACGAGATTTCCAAAGAGATCTATATAATCTCTGATTGCCAGGCTTCAGCTTTCCGGTCGGAAGAGAATAATATTAAAAACGCATTTGCGGAACTTTCCGGCAAGGCGGCCATATTTTTGGTTAAGACCGGAAATTTTAATCCCGGAAATAATGCCGTAACGAATGTCACCTTTTCCCGTGAACTGGTGGATATGGTGATGCCGGTAAGAATCATGGCGGAGGTTACAAATTTCAGCAAAAAGGATTCACTGGACTGCATAGCAAGCCTGTACATCGAAGACAAATTAAGAGACAGCAAGCGGTTGTTGGTAAGGTCCGGTAAAACAGAGCCGGTCGCGTTTTATCAGAAATTCACCGAAAGCGGAATAAATACGGGCTATATAGAAATATCCGCGGACCCACTGATGAAAGATAACCGGGTTTACTTTTGTGTAAATGTAAAAGGCGCGGTTCCCGTGCTGGTGGTCGACGGCAAACCGGGGAAGAAAAAATTCGAAGGGGAAGGCGGATTTCTCTCTTTTGTTTTTAATCCTTTTGGCGCGGAGGATATAGGCAAAAAGAGCGTAATCTCTGCCGTGGTAAAAGATTTTCGGGCACTTTCGGCCGACGCTTTGAGCGGAGTGAAAGTAGTGGTGCTCTCAAACATTTCATTCTTACCCGAGGAAACGGTAATGCCCCTGGATAGTTTTGTGCGGGGAGGAAACGGGATTCTGGTTTTTGCGGGAGACCTGACGAATCCCCAATATATGAACAGCCGTTTTTACAGGGAAAAAAGCGGCCTATTGCCGTGCGTCATAGGTGAGAAGATTCTTCCCAAAGAGGACGGGGGCACATTTTTTATAGACAAAGTTAATACGGAACATCCGCTTTTGGCCAAGTTTAAAGAATCCGAGATAAAAGAATTGAAAAAGGCACGCTTTGCCTCTTTTTACGAACTTAAATATGATGCTTCGGATCCGAGTGTCACTATTTTGGCCTCATTCAATAACGGGATGCCGGCAATTATGACCAAAAAGTGCGGCAAGGGCAACACTATAATCGTGGCCACCGGGGCCAACCGGCGCTGGAGCGACCTGGTTATCAAGCCGATGTTTTTACCTTTAGTCTATGAGTCGGTCTATTATCTTTCGAGCGGCACCGAGGAAAGGCGTAACCTGAAGATCGGTGATAAACTTTCCCGGACAATTTCTTTTTCAGAAGCTCAGAGTGCAAGGTTACTGACTCCGGATAGAAGACCGGCGGTTTACAGGTCCTCGATCAGCCCGGAAGGACGGGTGCTGGATTACGACGGTACGGATGAACCCGGATTTTACCGGTTGTATCTGGGTGACAAATCCGATGCGTACTCCGTTAATCTTGACACAAAAAATGAGTCGAATACCGAACGGGTCGATAAAATGTTTCTTTTGAAAATAGCTCCCAAAGAAAAGTTTTACTTTATTGAGGACGGGGAGGACACCCGCCGGCTTATTACCCAGGGCAGGAAAGGCATAGGAATCTGGAAAGAACTTATTCTGCTGGCGGTGCTGCTCTTGGCGCTGGAATCCTATCTGGCGTACAAATTCGGGAAAAGGACTTAAATGGGTGAATTGATTCTAAGAATATTCGGCATAAAAGCCGAAGGCGGAGCCGGGATAGATTCCTTCGGCTTCAACCTGTTAAATCAGGGCGCAATCTATTGGGTGCTGTCTCTTGGTTTAATCCTCGCTGCTTTTGTGCTCATTTTGTATATAAAGGATCTGGAGACCGTCAGGCTGCGCACAAGGCTAATTCTTGCCGGATTAAGAATCTTTATCATCCTGTTCCTGCTTTTTGTTTTTCTGGAACCCGTTCTGGTTATCGAGCAGGCCAGTTACAATAAACCTTACGCGGTTGTGCTGGTGGATCGGTCAGTTTCGATGTCAATCCGCGATGATAAAGGAGTAAGGATAACTCTGGCAAATAATATTCTGAATGACCGGGCTGCGGCCCTGCTTTCGAAACTTGAAAATAAATATCAACTGAAACTCTATGTTTTTTCGGGAGAACCGGAAGAACTGGATTATCAAAAAGTAAGAGCGCGGGAGCGGCTGAATATCGAGGTGGATAACGGCGGATTTTCCACGGCTATCGGCGTGGCTTTAAAAAAGGCCATGGACGACCTGACCGGGCAGCCGGTTGCCGGTATAGTCCTGATAACGGACGGCGGTAGTAACTCGGGGGATGAGCCGGTAGAGGTGGCAAAACTTGCCGGTGAAAAGGGCATTCCCGTCTATCCCATAGGTGTGGGGGACTCGAGAATCAAGAAAGATGTGATGATTACTAATCTCTTTTCCGAAGAAACGGTAACCAAGGGCGATGTTGTTAATATGACCGCCACCCTGGAAGCACGGGGATATGGCACGCTCAATACTTTTGTGAGGGTCCGGCTTAAAGATAAGATCTTGAAAGAAGAAAGGTTGACAATTACCGCGCAGGGTAACAGCGGGAAAGCCGAAGTAAATCTTAATTTTCTTGCCGAAGAAACCGGGGAGAATGATTACTCGGTTACCATCCCGGTTCAAAACGGCGAGATTTCCGAGGCCAATAATGTAAGGGCCGTTAGAATTAAGGTTACGGATGACAAACTGAAAGTGCTTTATGTTGACGGTTATCCCCGGTGGCTCTACAGGTATCTGATACATTCTTTGAAAAGGGATAAAGGCGTAAGTCTGAGCGGGCTTTTGGAAACCGCAAATCCCGGCGAATTTTGCGAAGGCAATATTCCCATTTCGGGCTTCCCGCGGACGAAGGAGCAGCTTTTTGAGTATGATGTTATTATTATAGGGGATGTAAGCCGGAATTATTTTGCTGCGTCCCAACTGGACCTGATAAAGGCCTTCGCGACCGAGAAAGGCGGCGGGCTCTTTTTCCTGCCCGGTGAAAAATGGTCTTTAGCGGCGGGACGGATTCCTGAACTTGAGAGGCTCTTCCCCTTAGAACTTGAAAGCGGCGCTTTTAGTTCTGCTACGCCCGTAAAGATAGGTCTTGAGCCGGAAGGAAGAAACAGTCCTGTTTTTCTCATAGAGGATACCGGCAGGCTTAATGAAAAGTCCTGGGCCAATCTGGAAGGCGTCTACTGGGCTTTAAAGAGCCAGAAGGAAAAACCCGGCGCGGTTATTTACGCCGCATATAAGAACGCAAAAGCAGGAACAAATATTTTTGCTGCCTCCCAGCGGGTCGGAAACGGTAAAGTGTTGCTCTTTACTTCGGATGATGTCTGGAGATGGCGTTTTAAGAATGAGAATAAATATTTCTACAGGGTCTTCGGCCAGTGTGTCCGCTGGCTGGGCCCGGAAAAAGCCGCCTCCGAGGATAAATTCGTAAAATTAACCACCGATAAAAAAAGATACCTGGCAGGGGAAAGAGTTTTTGTGACAGCAAGAATAACCGGAAAGGGTTATGCCGGAATTAAAGAGGCCGAAGCGCCGGCTTTCTTCACGGGCAGCGACGGCAAACGGGAACCTTTCACTCTTTTACGCCTGGCAAAAGACTCGACACTTTATACCGGGGAGTTTACGCCCGTACTCGGCGGACCCTATAAGATCTGGCTGGAACATCCGGCATTGCCGGTTGAAGTAAAAAATGTAAAAGCGGAAATAGCCGTTGAAATACCGAATATGGAATATGAAGCACCCGAACTGAATGAAGGCATGCTTATGAAAATTGCAGAGGCCTCGGGCGGGGAGTATTTCAGATACTCGGCTTCCGGCGGCCTGGCGGAAAAGATAATAAAAGCGAAACCCAAGGTAACCATTCGCACCGAAAAAGGGCTTAAGGATTCGGTTTATGTAATAATATTGTTCATAATACTGGCAGCGGCGGAATGGTATTTTAGAAGGAAGAAGAATATGCTCTAAGCGCCCAGGAGCGGGCGCTTCCGCCCAGGCGGATGCTCAAATATCATAATATTTACATTTTTGAAGGCAGATACACACCCTCCCCTCCAAACAGACTGGCGGGCAAGCAAAAAGCGTTGGCGGATTTCGCTACTTCGCTCAAAATTGCTGATTGAAAATAAATACTATGTAGGGTAAAATATCACCCAGAGGAAAAATAGTGTGGAAAAGGATAGGATACTCTCAAAAATAAATGCGGTCAGGAAATACTGGAAAGCTCTGATTATTCTTGAGGGCCTGGAAGTCGTTGTGCTTTCTCTTCTGGTGGTCCTGGTGCTGGGATTCTATATAGATATGTTTTTTAAACTTAATTACTTCGGCCGGCACGTGCTGGCTGTGGGGAGTTTATTCGTCCTGCTTGGCGCCGTGGTTTTTTATATTATCATCCCGGCTTTAAAGAAAATAGACGAGGATACGATTGCGCTTACTCTGGAGAAAAAAAATCCGGCCTTAAAATCTATGCTCATTTCGGCAATTCAGTTGAGAAGAAACAAACTCCCGGAACATCTGGGCGGTTCCGAGCAGATGATAAACGCCCTTCATTTAGAGACGCTTAAACATGTTAAAAGCATCAGGTATTCGCGCGTCTACAAACGCCTCCGGCTGGTTATCCTGGCCTTATTTTTTGTAGGTGGAGCCGCCGCAGTGGTAAAATATTCAACCTCCTACCCTGAAGCGGTCAAGACCTGGTTTTTGCGGGTACTTAAACCCGGAGCTGATATTGCACCCTTCTCTTTTACCAAGATAGAGGTTGAACCTAAAAGTAAGGCGATTTTAAGGGGGGAAAATATAAAGATAAATGTGGAACTTAGCGGCGAGCTCAAAGACAGTAGCACGCTGAATATTAAACCCGAAGGCGGGGAATGGGAGCGGCTGGCTCTTAAAAAAATAAAAGAAGGCAGATTTGAATATGAATTCATAGGCGTCGTTAACTCTTTTAAGTATTATGTTACGGCCGGTGACGGCAAATCCAATCAGTATGACCTGTTAGCCAAAGAAAGGCCGGCGGTCATTAAGACGGTCCTGCGTTATAATTTCCCGGATTATACCGGGGTGGAAGCAAAAATAGATGATATGCCCGCCGGTGATATCACGGCGGTTGCAGGTACCCGCGTCCAGTTTGAGTGCGCAGCCAATACCGGGATAAAAGAAGCTGTTATGGAATTTACTGATGGCGCTGTTATAAAGCTCCGCATCAGAAACGGTGTAAACTTGAGCGGCACGCTGCATGTCACCAAAGATACCGCCCTGAAGATTAAACTCATAAGCAGTGAAGGCTTCACAAATCTTAACCCGCCCGAGTTCTCGGTTCGGGCACTTCCCGATAATCCCCCGGCCTGCGAGCTTTCTGCCCCCGCGGAGGATATTTCCGTCACCAGAATCGCAACAGTAGTCCTGACTTACGGGGCCGTGGATGACTTTGATGTAGTAAAGATGTATTTAAAATACAAAATTTCCGGGACCGAAACTTTTACGGTGGTGCCTTTAAAATTTAAGAAATCCGGCAAGACGGCTTCCGGGACTTATAACTTTTCGCTCAGAAATCTGCCTCTGGAACCGGGAAAAAAGGTTGAGTTATTAATAACAGCCCTGGACAATCATCCGGTGCCTCCGGGCGAAGGTGAGTCTTTAAGACGGACCATTACCATTATTGATAAAGCCGAGGTTATGGTAAAGATAAGACAGGAAGAACAGAAAATTAAAGCGGAAATACAGGAAGTCATTGAGATTCAAAGTACAGCAAAAAATAAAGTAGATTCCGTCAAAAATTCAAATAAACTCGAGGATAAAGAAAAAGAGGTGGCCGCGAATTCGGCTTTGGACCAGAAAGACGCGGCGGCGAAAACAAACAGCATAGCTGAAAAAATGAAAGAACTTATTGAAATGAGGAAGAGTAACGAACTGGCCAATACCACGGAGCTCGAAAACCGGGAAAAAATGCAAAAAACCACTGATGACCTGGCCAACAAAGAGATGAGAAACGCGGCGGACGAACTTTCTAAAGTTCCTGCGGAGCCGGAGGCTAAAAAAGCCAAAGCGGAACTTGCGCAGGTGGCGAAAAACCAGCAGGAGATATTAAAAGAACTTGAAAAACTCAAGGATGCTCTCGGGAAAATTGATATTATAGAAGAACTTATCGCGGACGCGCAGAAAATACTCGTAGGTCAGCGTTCTGTTTCGGGGCGGACCCGGGAACTGGCAAAAAAGACCATTGGGCTTTCGGCCTCTAATCTCAAAGCCGAAGAGAGTCTGGTACTCCAGGACCTTGCCGGAGGGGAAAAGAAACTTAAGGAAAATATTAACGGGCTGGATGTTAAAACACTGAAGGCTTCAAAAGATTTGGCGCAAACCGATCCCGAGATCTCCAAAGGGCTTTCTGTAATTGATACAGAGTATGTCCCTCTTGAACTAAAACTGGAAAAGATTACGGGTTATGTGATAAACGCCAAGTTTGGCACGGCGTCGGTCGAGCAGGAAAAGGCCGAGGAAGCTTTAAAGAAACTGGTTAATGATCTTGAAAAACTGCGGCGCCTGCGTACTTCCGAGGAGGCCCCGACCGATCCATCCGCTAAGGCTTTGACCGACCTGCAAAATGCCCTTGATTCCGTCAGGCAGGCCGCCGATATACAGGCGGATATTAACAGCAAAGCGCAAAAGCAGGGTGAATTAAATGAGTCTGAGAGCGTTGCTATGAAAGAACTTTCCAAACAGGAAAACGAAGTAAAAAATCTGGTAGAAGGCGCGGAACAAAAATTGGAAAATAATTCGCAGACGAAAGAGCCGGGCAAACAGCTGGAGGATCTTTCAAGAAATATAGAAAATGCAAAAAACAGTCTCAATCAAAATAATGCCGGAGAGGCGACACAAAGCCTTCTTAAAGGCATTCAGGAACAGTTGAATAAATCCATCGGGGAAATGGCTAAGCAGGAAAGCGGCATGAGCGGAGAACCGGCGCAGGGCGAAGGCCCGGGTGAAAAGAGTGTCCCGGGTAAGCCGGGGCAGAGTAAAGCCGGCGACGGAAAAGAAGGCAGTGATCCGAATATGCAGACCCGGGCCGGCGCAAAAAAAGAAGTAAATATGGAAGCCACGAGCTGGGGTGACCTGCCTGCCGAACTACAAAAAAACATGATAGATACGATGAAAGATCAGGTGCCCGTGGAGTATATGGAAATGATAAAAGCGTATTATAAGAAACTCTCCGAAGAAGGAGAGGCAAAATGATTAAGAATATTTTTGGTTTTTTTCTGGCCGCCGTCCTCTGTCTTCCGGTCTCCGGTATTTCCGCGGACCGTGATTATCTGGGCACTCCGGGGAGCGAAAAAGCCGCAGAACGGGCGCTGGAGTGGCTGGCTAAAAATCAGCTCGAATACGGGAGCTTTGGGAAAGTAACTCTCGGAACCAATGCAGCGATAGTAGGCTTTGCGGGCCTGGCCTTCCTCGCCGGCGGAAGTGTTCCCGGCAGGGGAAAGTATGGTAAAAATGTAAAGATCGCGGGTGACTATATAGCTTCTAT
>CAIYPD010000061.1 GCA_903928075.1 Candidatus Firestoneibacteriota bacterium | reverse complement strand
TCCGTTGCGCCATATTGTGTACCATCCTTTAGGGTGAATTTTACACAATTATGGCAGATTGGGAGGATTATGCCGGTCTTTTTCTGTTGATTTGACATTTTCCTGAGATTATACTGATTTCAGGCTGATTTTTGCCGGTCGTCATGACCGGAATAGGTGGTCGTCATGGAGCGGAATCAGTGGTCGCCTTGCAGCGGAATGGGTGGTCGTCATGCACCGGATTTTACATCAAGGAGCAGATATACAGTTTTGCCGTGAATATGTCAGAAGTCTTAAAAATTAATTAAAGAAAGCGATGGAGGGAAAAATGAGTGCAAGATACAGTAGTGTCCCGGAGATGTTGAAAGGAACAGGCAGTAGTAAGAGAACAATAAAGGCCGTAGAAAAATTTATAAAAGAACGTTCTTTAGCAAAACACCTGATTGTCCTGAGATGCCAACACAATATGACTCAAAAAGAACTGGCAGATAAAATAGGGTGCACGCAAAGCAGGGTGTCAAAAATAGAGTCATCAATGAACAGAGAAATTGTTGTTGCAGATCTGCTGGACTATGCCAAAGCTCTCAACCTGCGCCTTGAAATAGGCTACAGACAACCTTCGGTTAAGATCGTGGATCTTATAAAATATCATGCTTTTAAAATAAAAGGATATCTTTCTGAACTCACAAAACTGGCAAAAGATGATGCCGCTATAAAAGATGGAGTGCGTGATTTTCACAAGGAAGCCCGGCACAATTTAAACAGGTTTGTAAATGACAGCCTGAATAAGTTGGACGACAAACAAATGGGGCAAAGAAGCGATTACAAAACAATTCATATCTCCGCTCCGATGGAAAGCTCGGAATTGTCCATGGCTAAAAAGTAAATATTTATTAGCTTCAGTTATTAAGATCAGGAAGGCGTTGAGTATTGGATGGCCGGGGATTTGCAGGTGCTTCTCGAATATTCGGAATGGCGGAATTTTCTGGCGGTCATAGAAAAGGCAAGGGAAGCATGCTTTAACTCGAAACAGAATATTGCTGATCATTTTGTTGCTGTCAACGAAACTATAGTGTTCATTGGCACTTGACTGGAGTACTCTAAATAGAGTACAATTGTACTCAAATAGGAGTACAATATGACAGGGATACTAAGTCTTATCAGATCGAGGACACGGCGGGATATATTGACGCTGTTTTTCTCAAATAGCGGTATTAAGCATTATACGAGGGAATTGGAGCGGGAGCTTGGGTATTCCTCCGGGAATATCAGGCGGGAACTTCTTAAACTTCAGGCAGAGGGGCTGCTCAAAACAGAAAAACAGGGAAACGCGCTTTTCTATTTTCTTGATAAGACCTATCCTCTTTATAAGGAAATTAAAAGCATTATTTCAAAGACATCAGGTGTGGAAAGTTTATTAAAAGAGCTGGCAAAAAAAGAAGCGGGTATATCAAGGGCATTTATTTATGGTTCGTATGCGAAAGGAACTGAAAATGGCGGCTCGGATATTGACCTTGTCCTTGTCGGGGTTTTGCCGGAAAAAGAATTTTTAAAAGCAATAAGAAATATTGAAGAAAAGATAGGGAGAGAGGTAAGTTATACACTTTATTCTAAAAAGGAGTTCGAGCGTAAAAATAAAGAAAAAGGAGGCTTCTTAAATATTATATTGCAGGGTAAGACCATATCTTTAAAGGGGTGAGAGATGGATAGACTTATAAGTAGATTGCAGAAAGAAGGAAACAAAGTGATAATATAAGTCGCATCCCCGAAATTACTTTTCATCTTCAGTAAAGATTTTAGGGCAGGTTTAGAGAGATTTAGGCCGGCCCTTTCTTTTATGCCCTTTTCCTGCTATAATATCGTCAACTTCACTTAAGGGGTGAGAGATGCTATATCTTTATTTGGATGAAAGCGGAGATATGGGTTTTGATTTTATAAGCAAGAAACCGTCCAGGTACTTCACTATAACTATATTGGCGGTAAAAGGATTTAGTCAGAACCGTCAACTTATTAATAGCGTAAAAAAAACGCTAAGAAGAAAATTTAAGGGAATAGACAAAGAGCTTAAGGGAGCTAAAACAACAATTGAAGTGAAGAAATATTTTTATAAACAATGCGAAAATTTGCAATTTAAAATATACGCTCTTAGTTTGAATAAAAAAAGGGTGTTCCATAATTTAACCCACAGCAAAGAACGGCTATATAATTTTGTTGCCCGTAATGTTATAGATCAAATCCCCGTAGAGAAAAATGAAGACAGGATATATTTTTATGTGGATAAATCTAAATCACGAAGAGAAATAGAATATTTTAATAATTATATTTACAGTCATCTAAAAGGCAGAATTGATCCTGAAATAAAGATTGAGGTCTATCACAGAACTTCAAACGAAATTCCAGGCATACAGGCTGTTGATCTTTTCTCTTGGGGCATATTCAGAAAACACGAAATTAAAGACTTTGAATGGTTCGATATTTTTAAGAAGAAAGTAGGGTTTGACAAGGAATACCTGCCGCAAAAAAAATGAGCGTGCCTTGCAAGTTTGTTGGTGTCCGGGCTATGGCCAACCAGTATGGATGGGAACACCCGGAACAACTTACAGCGGACTTATCGCTCGATTTGATTATACAGAATAATTAAGCGCATGTCAACCTCGAACCTTTTATTTAACTTTTTATCATCAGTTAGCATCTATTAGTCATTGTTTTTACCGTTCCTCTGTTCTTCCCCGGCAAAACCTTATTTTGGCAAGGTTTCGCCTCCGGCGGATGCGCATCATTTTTTGACACCTATTCACAAACTATGGAAATATTTCCTTATTTAAGGTATAATGGGTCTAATGACGGTTAGTAAGGTTGGGAAGGTCAGTAAAGTTTGTAAGGTTTGTAAAGTTTCTAATGTTTGTAATGTTTATAAGGTAAGTCTATCCTCCAAAAAGACTGGCGCTGTGCCCGCCAGTCTCTTTGGAGGGGACGACAAATATCAAATACACTAAGGTAAGTCGAATTATAAATTCGAAAAAAGAACGAAAAAGGATGAAAATAGTATGAAATGGAGTAAAGCTTTAATACCTACCATAAAGCAAATTCGAAGCACGAAATTCTAAATTCGAAACAAATTCTAAATTTGAAAAAAGAACGAAAAAGGATGAAAAAAGTATGAAATGGAGTAAAGCGTTAATACCGACACTTAAGGAAGTACCGGCGGAAGCTGATATAATAAGCCACAAATTGATGTTAAAAGCGGGGCTTATCAGGAAAGTCGCCTCGGGGCTGTATAACTTTTTGCCTCTCGGATTCAAGGTTTATTACAAAATAGAAAATATTATCCGCGAAGAGATGGACAAAGCCGGCGCGCTTGAGATTTTGATGCCCATTTTGTCTCCGGCAGAGCTTTGGTATGAGACCGGAAGATGGGGGCTTTATGGCAAGGAACTTATGCGGCTTAAAGACCGGGCTAACAGGGATTTTGTTCTGGGACCCACGCATGAAGAGGTGGTAACCGACCTGGCCAGAACAGAGATAAAATCCTATCGAGATATGCCGAAAAATTTCTACCAGATAAGGAACAAATTCAGGGATGAGATACGGCCGAGATTCGGCGTTATGCGTTCACGCGAATTTGTAATGAAAGATGCTTACTCGTTTGATAGAAATGAATTTTGTTCTGAAGAGAGCTATAAAAACATGTTTGAAGCGTATAATAAGATATTTAACCGCTGTGGTTTGAACTTTCGCGCGGTGGAAGCGGATAGCGGAAATATCGGCGGGAGTTTTTCGCATGAATTTATGGTTATTGCGGCTTCGGGGGAAGATACTTTAATTAGTTGCTCTGCCTGCGGTTATGCTGCCGACAAGGAAAAAGCCGAAAGTATTTCTGCTTCCAGCGGAAATGAAAAAGAAGATTTGAAGACTCTCGAAAAAATCCATACTCCGGGACAGCATACGGTGGAACAAGTCGTTGCTTTTTTGAAGACAACGCCGGCACAACTCGTCAAAACGCTCCTGTATATGGCTGATGGAAAGCCAGTGGCCGCGCTTGTGAAAGGCGATGATGAATTACATGAAATCAAACTTCAAAGATTTCTTGGTGCCGATGAGCTTGTAATGATGACCGCAGAACAGGTCGAGACATATTCTAAAGCACCTGTAGGGTTTGCCGGTCCTCTGGGTCTTTCGGGAATGAAGATATTTGCCGATAACGCAGTTGCCAAACTTAGGAATTTTGTAATTGGCGCAAACGAAAAAGATATGCACTATATAAATGCCAATTTTGACAGGGATTTTAAAATAAACAAATTTATAGATCTTAGGGTTCCCGGTGAAGGAGATCTTTGCGTAAAATGCGGCGCCGCTCTTTCGAGTTTGAAAGGCATAGTAGTGGGTCATACCTATAAACTAGGAACCAAATACAGTAAAACTATGAAAGCGGAATTCCTTGATGAGGATGGCAAGAGGAAATTAATGGTAATGGGGTGTTACGGTATTGGTCTTGCAAGAGTTATTGCCGCGGCTATTGAACAGGGCAATGACGAGAACGGAATAATCTGGCCCATGGCGATAGCACCTTACCATGTGATAATTACGGCACTTAACTACAAAGATGAAAAGATTAAGGCCCTTTCTGATTCTATATATGAAGAACTGAAAACCCAGGGCGTTGAAGTTATTCTAGATGACCGGGATATGAGCGCCGGTTTTAAGTTCAAGGATGCCGAGCTTATCGGGATCCCTGTAAGGATAACTATTGGCAATAAGGCGGTAAATGAAGGCTTATTCGAGATAAAACTCCGGAAAACCGGGGAAGAATTTGCAGTGAAACGCGAAGAACTCTCTAATAAGGTAACTGAAATTATTCTAAAGGAACAGGTTAAGTGAGCGAAAAGAAAAAAGCATTACTTTTACTCTCCGGCGGTTTAGACAGCGCGGTGGCTCTCCACATGATGAAGGAACAGAATTTAGAGGTAGAAGCGGTACACTTTACCTCGCTCTTTTGCACCTGCGGCGGTAAAGGCGGGGGCTGCGGCCCGGCGGCGAAAGTGGCGGAAAGCGAAGGTATAAAACTTCATATAGTAAATAAAGGCGAAGACTATATTGAAATCATAAAAAAACCTAAACACGGCAGGGGCAGTAATATGAATGCCTGCATAGACTGCCGGATTTATTCTTTCAGAAAAGCAAAAGAGCTGATGACAAAAATAGGCGCTTCTTTTATCGTTACCGGTGAGGTTTTGAATCAGCGGCCGATGTCCCAGCACAGAAAAGCGCTCCTTATTATCGAAAAAGAAGCAGAGCTGGAAGGCCTGGTGCTTAGACCCTTAAGCGCGCTGGTGCTGGACGAAACCCTGCCCGAAAAGGAAGGGTGGGTGGACCGGAAAAAATTCAAAAATATTTCCGGGAGAGGGAGGAAGGAGCAACTGAGTTTTGCGCAGGAAAAAGGCGTAAAGGACTTCTCCTGTCCTGCGGGCGGCTGTTTGCTCACCGATCCGCAGTTTTCCCGGCGGCTCAAGGATCTGATGGAGGATAAGCCGGAGTTCGGCTCGAAAGATGTTGCGCTCTTAAAATACGGCCGGCATTTCAGGCTGGGTGAAAAAGCCAAACTGGTGGTCGGAAGAAATCAAAGCGAGAACGATATACTTGAGAAAATAAAAGAACCCAAAGATTATACTTTTGTGCTTGTTGATTATAACGGCCCGCTCGCGCTTTTAACGGGGGAAAATATTAAAAAATATAAGGAGTTTGCGGCTTCTATCACCGCCCGGTACGGGGATGTTCCGGACCGCGGGGTAAAAGTAAAAGTGGAAATTGCGGAGGGCCCGGAAGCCGGGAAAAAAGTAATCGAAGTACTTCCGGCAAAAGATGCCGAGCTTCTGGTCTTCTTGATATGAAAATAATAATTACCAGCGGGCCGACGCGATCCTATCTTGATGAGATAAGGTATATCACAAATTATTCTACCGGAGAGCTGGGCACGCTTATCGCCGGGCAGGCAGCTTTCCGGGGGCACAAGGTAACCCAAATATTCGGCCGGGGAAGTATTTCTACGGCTGACGGAAATGTTAAAAGAATAGAAATCGAAACCGTGGAAGAACTCCTAAAGGCGCTAAAAATTGAACTTAAAAAAGACAAAGGAATGCAGACCGCGGTTATCCATGCTATGGCCGTTTTGGACTATGTGGCGCCAAAAAAGCTGCACAAAAAAGTTAAATCGGATAAGAAAAACTGGACGGTAAAATTTATCAGGGCTCCAAAGATTATCAAGGAAATAAAAAAAATGGCGCCTGAAGTAAAACTTGTCGGTTTTAAAATGGAGTATAAAGCGGGAAAAACGGCTCTTATTAAAGCGGCGAGAACACTTATGAAAGCTGCTTCGGCCGATTATGTGGTGGCCAATGATTTTTCCGGCATAAAGGCCGGTAAACACACGGCGCTGATTTTAGGAGCCGGCGGGTATAGTAAAGGCAATATAAAAGGCAAGGATAAAATTGCCTCAGAAGTGCTCAAAACCCTGGAAGGTGGAAAATGCTGAAAAATAAAAGAGTAATAGTCGGAGTTTGCGGAGGGATAGCCGCCTACAAGGTTTGCGAGCTTGTCCACAAATTAAAGTATGCGGGAGCCGAGGTGTCCGTGGTAATGACAAAAAATGCCTGTGAGTTTGTCACCCCGCTAACTTTTCAAACTCTTTCCGGCCGGCCCGTTTATACCGGTATGTGGAAACTTCTTACAAAAGAAGAAGCGGTGGTCGAACATGTTGATCTCGCAAAAAATTGTGACCTTATGATAATCGCGCCCGCGACGGCCAATGTTATCGGAAAATTAGCTTCCGGTATAGCGGATGACCTGCTTACCACGGTGGTTTTAGGCGCACACACGGCAGCGCCGGTCTATATCTGCCCCGCTATGAACACCAATATGTGGGAAAATGCGATAGTGCAGGATAATGTCAAGAAATTAAAAAAATTCGGCTTTAAATTTATCGGCCCCGCTTCGGGTAAACTTGCCTGCGGAGATTCCGGAATCGGCCGTCTTGAAAAAATAGAGGAAATATTTCTGCAGGTTATGAAAGAAAAATAATACAACTGCCCGAGGTTTTTAAAAGAGCGAATATTTCAAAGAATCCCTGCCGGCAGAGTTCCGGCAGCCTTTGAGAAGACCGAAAAAAAGTTTTTAACCGATTTGCCGGGGGTTAAATGAGCTTACCCGAGGTCCCTACACTCCTAAATTAACTTACTGCAACATCTGCTTTGTGTTCTTTGAATACTGTGGCGCTTTTGACGGGAACTTCAGGATTCTTTATTTTCTGCAAGGTGATAGAATAAATTTTTAAACCTGAATAATTCTTACCGGGATTGAGGACTAAAGACAGGAGAACTGATGGGCAAAATATTAATCGTAGAAGATGAACCAGGGATACGCTGGTTTGTTGCAGAAACATTAAGGGCCGGAGGCTTCTCAACGCTTGAGGCCGGAACTTCCGCAGATGCTGTAGCGGCGATGCAGGACGAAAGCATAGAACTTGTTTTTCTGGACTTAATGAAGCCGGCGGAAGAAGACGGATATGAAACACTCCGTAAAATAAAAGAGCTCCGGCCTGAACTTCCGGTGGTAATGCTCTTGGCTTATAATAATGCCGGGGCCGCGGATAAAGCCCTAAAACTCGGTGCTGAAGATTATCTGACAAAAGAGGCTATTAAAGAACGCGTAGTTATTGTGGCCAGAAACACCCTTAAAGCGGGGAAACTTTCCAGAGAAGTAACCGGTTTGGCCGGTTACTTGAATGAGAGTGTGGCCGCCGATAATATTATTTATAAAAGCCAGGCAATGAAAAAGACCATAGAGCTGGCGGAAAAAGCTGCCTTAACAGATATTCCCGTCCTCTTAATCGGGGAGAGCGGTACCGGCAAAGAGCTGCTTTCCCGCTTTATTCATAGAAAGAGCAAAAGAGCGGCGCGTCCGCTTATAGCGATAGATTGCTCCGTGCTGCCTGAAAATTTAATCGAGCCGGAGCTTTTTGGTTATGAAAAAGGCGCTTTCACGGGGGCCGCCGGCAGAAAGTTGGGACGCATAGAACTGGCGGAAGGCGGAACCCTGTTTCTGGATGAAGTGGGAAATCTCACCTCTGACATTCAAAAAAAACTCCTCCGGTTCCTGGAAGAGAAAACAATAGAAAGGATAAGCGGTAAAGATGCTACAAAAATAGATGTGCGCCTTATTGCAGCAAGCAATATTGACCTGTCGGCCGCGGTAAACGAAAAAAAATTCAGAGAGGATCTTTATTCCCGTTTGAATGTTTTCATTGTTAGCATTCTGCCGCTCAGGGAAAGAAGCGCGGATATAATGCAGCTGGCGGCTTATTTTTCGGAAAAATTCGCAAAAGACCGGAGAAAGAAAGTGCCAAAAATCTCGCCGGAAACGGCCAAGCTGTTAAACAACTATGCCTGGCCGGGCAATGTGCGGGAACTCAGAAATGTAATGGAACGCGCGGTTCTGCTGGCGCAAGAGGAGGTGTTTCCTGAACATCTTCCCTCCGGTTTGGACAGCGGCAGTAATAAGGATACTCCGGAGAGCGGCTTTGGCCTCCTTCAGGTCGGAAAAAAAGCATCCGCGGAATTTGAAAGAAAATATATAATCAAGATTCTGAAAGATACAAACGGCAATAAAACAAAAGCTGCAAAAGTTTTGATGATAGACTATAAGACGCTTTTTAATAAGCTGAAAAAATACGGCATAAATCTGCTTTTTATTCTGCTTTCTGCCGGATAATACCGGAAATGTTTGCAGTTGTTTTAGCGGTGGCCGGAAAATATTTCTCCGGGAAGGACGGCCTGAGTAAAAAAATACCTGTTAAATTGTAAATTCTTAACGAGCAGGGAAAAGTGCCTGAAAAAATAAATTGCTGGGAATACAGAAAGTGCCCGGAAAAAACCTGTCCCGCCTACGGCAGAAGAGATGTATTTTGCTGGGCCATTTCAGGCAATAAAGGCTGTTTAAGCGGCCTCGAAGCTTCTAATATTTTTAAGAAATGCCTGGGTTGCAAGGTTTTTCATGTAAATGCATTAACAAACCCTGAGCACGGCTTTATGGGGCTTATTAACCAGTTGTATGTGGAATTGGAAAAGAGTGAGGCCCAGCACCTCCTTTTTCGCAAGATTACTTCTTTAATCCATAGCACCATAGAACTGGATAAGACCCTCCATGTCATTTTGACCTGCGTTACGGCCGGCTATGGGCTGGGATTTAACCGGGCACTGCTACTTATGACCGATGAAACGGGTTCCTTTCTTGAAGACCGCATGATGGTGGCGCCGGAATCAAAAGAAGAAGCCTACCGGATCTGGCAGAATATAGCCAAACTTGATGTTTCGGCGGAAAATCTTTCGGAACTTGTGAATATTTACGAGAATAGTTTCAAAGCCAAAGGTAAAGAATATAAGCCGGGGAAACTGGCGCTGGCCTTGAACGGTACTAATATTTTTACGCAATGCATGAAAGACAAGAATGCGTTGCTTTGTGACTATAAATATAAAGACCGCGTGCCCGGGGATTTTATTTCTTTCTGGGGTACTGATTATTTTGCGGTCGCGCCTGTCCTGTCGGGGAAAAGAATTAAAGGCCTGATAGTCGCGGATAATTTTTTCAACAACCAGGAGATTACACGGGAGCATATTAACCTGCTTTCCGAATTTGCCTATCATGCCGGCCTGGCTATAGAAAATGCCCTTTTTTATGAAGACCTGGAAAAAAGAGCGAAGGAGCTGGAGAAAACTAACGAAAGACTCAAAGAAGCCCGGCAAATTCTGATGCGAACGGAAAAACTAATAGCAATCGGGGAAATGGCGGCTACAGTAGCTCATGAGATGAGGACACCTTTGATCTCTATAGGGGGGTTTGCGGAAATAGTCAGAGATAAGGTTAAAGATAATCCTGAGGTCTATAAGCATATGGAAATCATAGTGGGTGAAGTAAAAAGACTGGAGAGGATAATACAGGATGTGCTTGATTTTGTAAAGCCTTTTGAATTGACTTTAACCGATATAAATGTTAAAAAAGTAATTGAAAGCGCTGTACTTATAACCGAATCAGGAAGGAAAAAACACGGAAATATCAGTATTGAGGTGCCGGAAGGTTTTACCTCAGTTAAAGCGGACGAAGAAAGGCTAAAACAGGTCCTTATAAATCTTTTGGATAACGCCCTGGATTCCGCCAAAGAATCCAAAGTATGTGTCTCGGCCAAAAAAGAGGGCGGCAGTTTTGTTCTGGAAATAAGAGATGACGGCATAGGGATAAAAGCCGAAGATGCGGGAAAAGTGATTCAGCCGTTTTTTACAACAAAGAAAAATGGAATAGGACTGGGTTTACCCATAGCAGAAAAAATAGTAAAAGAACATAAAGGCACTCTTTCTATCTCTTCGCACACCGGCGGAACAGTTGTCAGGATAGAACTTCCGTTTCTGGAGGGAAAGTTATGAAAACACTCTTGATTGTGGATGACGAGGAAAACATAAGACAACTGTATAAAGAAACTTTCGAGGCAGAAAAATACAAAGTTCTTCTTGCACAGACCGGCAGCGAAGGGCTCGAACTGGCGGCGAAAAATAAAATAGACCTGATTATTCTTGATATCCGGCTGCCCGATATGAACGGAATGGAAGTATTGGAAAGATTGTCGGCCTCAGGCAAGGAAGTACCGCCGGTTATACTTAATTCTGCCTATTCGGGTTATGAGCATGTAAGCAGTGTATGGCTGGCCGAAAAATATCTGATAAAGTCTGGAGATTTAAGCGAGCTGAAAAATACAGTCAGGGCGGTTATTGAGAAAAAATAATCAGGTTCTGAAATATTATTTTTTGAGAATATAAATTTTAGCAAGGCGGTAAATCCTAACGAATAATGAAATATCTTATTGTAATACCGACATATAACGAAATTCAGAATATTGAAAAACTGGTTCAAAGCGTCTTAAAAGTTGCTCCTGAACCGGATATTTTGATAGTTGACGATAATTCTCCTGACGGGACCGGACAGTTTGCTGACGGACTTGCGGCAAAAACTCCGAGAATCAAAGTTCTGCACCGGGAAAAGAAACTTGGCCTCGGTTCAGCCTATGTGGCCGGTTTTAAATACGCCCTTTCGAGAGACTATGATTATGTTTTTGAGATGGATGCGGATTTCTCCCATAATCCCGAAACCCTGCCAGCTTTTATAGAAAAGTCCTTAACCTTTGATCTGGTTATTGGTTCCCGTTATGTAAACGGCATAAGTGTGGTCAACTGGTCGTTAAAAAGACTGTTGCTCAGCATTATGGCCAGCCTGTATGTCCGGCTTATTCTATCGCTGCCTATCAGGGATACCACCAGCGGCTTTAAATGTTTCAGAGTTGCTATACTAAAAGCCATAGACCTGGAAAAAATCAAAAGCGACGGCTATGCCTTTCAGATAGAGATGAACTACCGGGCTTACCGCCGCGGTTTCAAAATTCATGAAATGCCGATAATTTTTATTGACCGGCACAGCGGAACCTCGAAAATGAGCCGGCATATTGTTATGGAGGCACTGCTTCTGCCCTGGAGCCTCAGACTGGAATATTTATTTAACCGTACCGGGAATAACGGCGCTAAAGGAAAGAAGTGAAAACAGCCATACAACAGCTTGAATATTTAAAGAGAGGCGTCGCCGACCTGGTGAGCGAGAAAGAGCTTCTTTTTAAACTTGAAAGATCGGTTAAAGAAAACAAGCCGCTCCGTGTAAAATTCGGTATTGACCCGACTTCTCCGGATGTACATCTCGGGCATACCGTACCTATGCACAAACTTAAACAGTTTCAGGAACTGGGCCACCATATTGTGATTATTATCGGCAGTTATACCGCTATGGTGGGAGATCCTACCGGTAAAAATACCACAAGGCCGCAGCTTTCCAAAGAAATGGTCATGGAAAACGCAAAGGATTATCAAAAAAAGATTTTCCGGATACTTGATGAGAAAAAAACCGAGGTGGTTTATAACGGCGACTGGTTCTCAAAATTCACCTTCAACGATGTTATAAAACTTACCTCCCGGATTACGGTAGCTTCGCTTCTTGAACATGATAATTTTGATAATAGATTCAAAGCGGGCACACCTATTTCTTTGCATGAATTTCTTTATCCTCTCCTGCAGGGCTGGGATTCCGTGGTCGTAAAAGCCGATGTTGAACTTGGAGGGACGGACCAGCGTTTCAATGTAATAGTCGGCCGCGATTTTCAAAGAGAGAGCGGGCAGGAATCACAGGTGGGCTTGTTTTTACCCATACTTACGGGCCTGGACGGCAAAAATAAAATGGGAAAATCCCTTAATAATTATATTGCAATGGATGAAACGCCCAAAGAGATGTTCGGCAAACTTATGTCCATTCCCGATACGCTTATGACGAGTTATTTTGAGCTTTTAACCGGGGTTTCTCTTGCCGAGATAAAAGCTCTTGAAAAGGGCATTCAGGACGGGACCCTGCACCCCAAAGAAGTCAAAAAGCGGCTTGCCCGAGAAATTGTTACCATTTATCACGATAAAGCTGCCGCACAAACAGCCGAGGCCGAGTTTGAAAATGTTTTTAAGGAGAAAGCCCTTCCGGCCGATATTCCCGAGTGTACCCTGGGGGAAGATGCTTTCAAGGAAGGAAAGATCTGGATTATTAATCTGCTTATGCTTAGCGGCGCTGTCTCCAATAAGAGCGAGGCCCGGCGGCTCGTGGACCAGGGCGCAGTCTATATAAATGATATACGGATAGAAAATCCCGATACAGATTTAGCTGTTAAAACAGGCGATATTGTAAAAGCGGGAAAACGGAAGTATTTCAGATTAAAGGTATAGGAAAAGCTTTTCCCGGCGGTGGAATTATTTTTTTCTTTGCTTAACAAGCCCGGGAGACGGTACTTAGAAAAAGCGAAAAAAGGCTAAAGTGAAGAATAAACTGAGTTACCTGATATTTTCTATCTGGGCCGCCGTGGTGCTGTATTATTTTAATAAAAACCTGCCCGTAAATTTTTCCGTAATCACCGGATATTTTTCCGCTTTTCCTGCAATGTTTAATTTAAAGGGCTTTATTGCGTATCTTTTGGCCTCCGCCGTTGATATTTTCCTTGCCGTTTTTCTTCTGGTTGTCGCCTATATAATAGGCCGGAGAATAGCCTCTCCTTTAAAGAAAGAACTGGATACTCCGGGGTTTTTTTCTGTTTCCGCAGGCGCGGGTTTTTCTGTGATTGCGGGTTTCATATTTTTACTTGCTGCGGTTGGGGCACTCTATGAAGTTGTAGTTTATACGGCGTTTATAATACTTTGTGTTTACGCGCTCTTTGAATTAAAAAGGCAGCCGGCCGGTATCCGTTTTCAGCCAAAGAAGTACGACCTGACGGAAAAAATCCTGCTGGCCATTCTTTTTTTTACCGGACTATTAAATCTCTTTTTTGCTTTGACTCCGGAAACTTTTTATGACTCTTTGCTGTATCACCTTGCCGTGCCGCAAGCCTATATACTAAATCATGCTTTTACAAAATTGCCCTATAATCTCTTTGCTGCCTTCCCTCAAAACGGTGAACTGCTTTATCTGGTGGGACTTATATTAAACGGTCCGATTACCGCAAAATTGATAAATTATCTTTTCGGCCTCCTTTTAACCGCCGGTGTCTATTCATTCGGAAAAAAATATACGGGCAGAACCGCCGGCCTGCTTGCCGCTCTTTTATTCTACACGATGCCTTTAGCTTTTGCGAACCTCGTAAATACCCAGGTGGACGGTCTTTTGACTTTTTATATTTTCCTTGCTTTCTATATGCTCGTGCACGCCTGTGAAAGAGGCTTTACGCCGGTAACTCTGGCTCTTTCCGGGTTGTTTGCGGGTTTTGCCCTGGGGATAAAATATTCCGGCATAATATTTTTGCCCGGCCTGATTGTTGTATTTCTTTACTTCCTGTTAAGAAAGAAGGCACAAAAAAAGACTTTTACGGCTCTGGCGGTATATTTTATATTCGCTTTGATTCCCATAGTCCCCTGGCTGGTGAAAAATTATATTTTCTGGGGAAATCCTGTATATCCTTATTTTACCGGTAATCCGGAATTTGCCCGGCTGCTTTTTGATCAGGCGGGAAGCGCTATTTCAGGAATTAACGGATTGCTTCTTTTTCCCTGGACACTCACAATGTCTTTGCCTTACGCGAGTATGAATATCGGCCCGGCATTTTTAATACTGTTGCCATTTTTATTCTACCGGTTGATATTTAAAAAGAAGGAAAAGCCTTTCTTTTCTGCTTTAATAATTGCTTTTACTCTGGCTTTGATCTTCTTCTTACCGGTAACGCGTCTTGTCCGGTTTTTTCTGCCGGGTTTACTGATATTTTCACTTCTTATTTCTTACACCGTAATTAAATATCTCAAAGAAGCCAAAGATGAGTATTTCCGGTTTTCTGTGGTGCTGGTTCTGGCGGTAATAGCCATAAATAATATTATTTGGGTCAGCAATATTAATATAAGAAATATTGACCCGTTAAGCTATGCCTCCGGGAAGCTGACAAAAGAAGAATACCTGTCAAAGGCCCGGCCTTCCTATCCAAATCCCTATTTTGAAGCACTTAATTACATCAATAAACTTGAGAAGATGCCCGGTAAAGTTCTTTTTATAGGTGAGGCCAGGACATATTACTGTATCAAGCCTTCGATTGCCGGAAGTGTTTATGACAAAACGCCTTTATCCGAATATATAGCCGGTAGTAAAGCAACTGAGGGCGGTTTAAAGCAGGTTTTACAAAATGAAGACATCTCTTACGCTCTGGTAAATTTTGGAGAACTCTTACGGAATAAGAGCAAGTATGGTCCGGACCCTGCGCTGGCTTTTGTGAGAAGCCGTGAATTTACATCTGCTTTTTCTCCGGTACTCGGAACAACAACTTGCAGCATCTACCGCTTAAACCAGGAATGACGATACGGAGAAAGAAGGTTTTTAAAAAGGCGCGAATATGAAAATAAAAAAAACACGAATGTTTATATTCCTTGTTGCGGTACTTTTCCTGCTGATTGCTGTCTATCTCATAAGCAGCGACTTTTTTTGGAATGTTATCTCCCCTGTAACTCAAAATAATATTTTGCAGCGGTATTCAGAAGAGTATAAGATAGACCCTCTTCTGGTGGCAGCTATAATCAAGAGCGAGAGCGCTTTCAACCCGGTGGCCGAATCCGAAAAGGGCGCTTTGGGCCTTATGCAGTTGATGCCGGCTACGGCCGAAGCTCTGGCGCATGAGATAAATCTTGACTATGTTAATGTTGAAGATCTCTATAATCCCGAGATAAATATTCATCTCGGTTATTTCTATATAGTCAAACTTTTAAAGAGATATAACGGCAACCTGGTTTTTGCCCTGGCAGCTTACAATGCCGGTACCGTAAAAGCGGATGAATGGCACAAAAATTACCGGGGAGACTCTGACCGTGCCGTGGTTGTAATTTCTTTTCCGGAAACACAAAAATTTGTAAAAGAGGTTCTTTCTACCTACGAGATGCTTAAATTTATGCGCAAGGTAAAGAGGGCTTTACAGATGAAGGATTAATTGTGGAAAACTTAGATTCACTTACGCCTATGATGCGGCAGTACCGGGAAATAAAAAAACAGTATCCGGATGCCATCCTCTTCTTCCGGCTCGGGGATTTTTACGAGATGTTTTTTGAGGATGCCAAACTTGCGTCAAAAGTCCTCCAGATAGTCCTTACCAAAAGGGGCGGCGGGCGGGGCGGCGCGGAAAAAACAGATACCGGCGCACCGATGTGCGGCATTCCTTTCCACTCTTCGCTTAATTACATCACCCGGCTCATTAAAAACGGCTATAAGGTGGCCATTTGCGAACAGGTGGAAGATCCGAAACTGGCCAAGGGCCTGGTAAAGAGGGAAGTGGTTAAACTCATTACCCCGGGCACGGTGCTTGAAGACGGGCTCCTGGAAGCAAAGTCCAATAATTTTCTGGCCTGTTTAAAGCTGGATAACGGCACGGCAGGTTTGGCTTTTATAGATATTTCCACCGGAGAATTTCTTGTAACCGAAGTGAATGTTAAAGCCGGTCCGGACGCGGCTTTTGACGAGTTAAATAAATTCAGGCCCAAAGAAATAATTCTCCCGCAGACCTTTGAAGCCGGACAACCTCTGCTTATAAAATACCTGGCGGTAAATAATATTCTTGTGAACTACTTTGAAGACTACTACTTTGACACCGAAATTGCCAGGGAGGCATTAAAGAAACATTTTAAAGTTGCCTCGCTGGACGGTTTTGGTATTCTAGAGTATAACTCTGCCGTGGGCGCTGCCGGAGTTGCACTAAAATATATTGAAGAGACCCAGAAAGGCGTGGTAGCGCATATAAACAAGATAAGCCCTTATAATCCCGGTGACTTTATGCTCGTGGATGGTTCTACCAGAAAGAATCTCGAACTTTTTGAGAGAATGGCCGATAAAACCCAGGAAGGCACGCTTTTTCAGGTGCTCGATAAAACAGTCAGCGCTATGGGCGGCAGGGTGCTTAAAAGATGGCTTTTGGAACCGCTTCTGGATGTTAAGGAAATAATAAAACGGCAGGAAGGTGTTGCCGAAATACTTGAGGATTACATTCTCAGACAAAATATCAGAAAAGCTTTGAATGCGCTTACGGATTTTGAAAGGGTTTCGGGAAAGATAGGCTGTAAAACTGTTAACGCGCGGGAACTCGCGGCGCTTAAAAATTCCCTGAAAGAACTGCCTGGGCTGAAGAAAATACTCGAAAAGTGTAAATCAAAAATTATCCTTGATATAAAAGAAAAACTTCATTTGCTGGAAGAAACTGCCAAACAATTGGAAACTCATCTTGAAGAAAATCCGCCGCTTACCATCAAGGAAGGGAATATTATCAAGGCGGGTATAAATGAAGAGTTGGACAAGCTTAAAAATGTCAGCCGCGGCGGCAAGGACTGGATTACAAAATTTCAGGAGGGGGAAAGAAAGCGGACGGGCATCTCCTCGTTAAAAGTGGGCTATACTTCGGTCTTTGGCTATTATATAGAAGTAAGCAAAGCCAACATGACCAAGGCGCCGGATAATTATACCAGAAAGCAGACTCTCACAAACGCGGAAAGGTTCATTACTCCGGAACTGAAGGAATATGAAGGCCTCGTGCTTTCGAGTGAAGAGAAGATAACGGCCCTGGAGTATGAGATATTTTGCGGGCTCAGAGAAAAAGTGGCGCAGAAACTCCCCGAGTTGCAGGAAAACGCGCAGCTTGCGGGCTCTCTGGACACGCTGGCGGCCTTTGCGGAAGCCGCTGCAGTAAATAAATATGTGAAACCGGAGATAAATGAAACTGATCTTATCTCCATAAAGGGCGGCAGGCATCCGGTCATAGAATTGATAGTCCCGGACGGTTTTGTCTCCAATGATACGGTGCTTGACAATAAAGATTCCCAGATAATAATTCTCACCGGGCCTAATATGGCAGGCAAATCCACCTATCTGAGGCAGACAGCGCTGATTGTGCTTATGGCGCAGATAGGCTCTTTTGTCCCTGCCGACTCTGCCGTTATCGGCGTGGTAGACCGCATTTTCACCCGCGTGGGGGCTTCCGATAATCTGGCACTTGGGCAGTCTACCTTTATGGTGGAGATGCTGGAAACAGCGAATATCTTAAATAATGCGACCAAGCGTTCTCTCATAATTCTTGACGAGATAGGCCGCGGCACTGCGACTTTTGACGGTATCAGTATCGCCTGGGCGGTCGTGGAGTATCTCCATGACGAGAAAAAACTCGGTGCCAAAACAATATTTGCGACGCACTTTTATGAACTTACTGAACTCGCTCTAACTCTGCCCCGTGTAAAAAATTACAATATTCTGGTAAAAGAATGGAAAGACGAGATAATATTTGTGAGAAAAATTGTTGAAGGCGCTGCGGACCGGAGTTATGGTATTCAGGTCGCCAGATTAGCCGGACTGCCGAAAGAAGTCCTCAAGCGCTCAAAAGAGATTCTCCATAATCTGGAAGAAGCCAACTACGATAAAGAAGGCAAGTCGAAAATAGCCGGCGGGGCTGCGGTTATCTCCCAGATGTCGATATTTGACGCCAGGGTGCCAAAGCAATCTGAAGAGACGGTAAAAGCTCTAGAACTCCTGAAAAAACTCGAAGGGATCGATGTAAATGGCCTAAGCCCTATCGAAGCCATTAATGTGCTTAACGAGTTAAAGAAGAGCGGGGAGTAAATCAGTATGCGGTCCAAACTGAAGGAAAAATTCAAAGTACGCCGTGCCACTTTAAAAGACTTGGATATCCTCGCATATCAACGCAGGGAAATGTTTTCTGACATGGGTATCTTTTCGAGGAAGGAAGCAAGTTCCGGAGACAAGGAATATGTAAGTTGGGTTAGGGAGAAGTTCAAGCAAGGAAAGTATTTTGGGTTTTTGATAGAAAATGGCGAGGGAAAGGTTGTTTCTGGCGGGTGTTTGTGGCTGGAAGAAGTACAGTCCAGGCCGCTGGCAAAGAAAAAAGAAGTCCCCTATCTCCTCTCCGTTCACACCGAGAAAGAATATCGAGGCCAAGGTCTGGCAACCTTGGTCGTTAAAGAGTCGATAAAATGGGCCAAAAAACACGGGTATCCGAGAGTAGAACTCCATGCCTCTGAGCAGGGCGAAAGTGTTTACAAACGGCTGGGCTTTAAACACACAAAAGAAATGCGCTATGAAATAAAAAAGTAGAAATTAGTTGTGGTGTTTTTACCGGGATGGTTAGTGTTGTCCTGCAGCGTAAAAAACAGACCCGTTGGTATAAATTTTAGAGCAGCCTTACTTTGACTTTTAATATAAGTTTCTTCAGCATTGCCGGTTTGAACTCTGAAGGCCTTATTGTCATTGCGCTTGCCGCTCCGGCAGCCGAGGCGATTTTCAGTGTTTCTTCAGGGATAAACCCTTTGTCTATTCCGTAGGCCAGTCCGGCCAGCATGGCGTCGCCGGCCCCGACTCCGTTAACCGCTTTTATTTTTGGCGGGGTAACCAGGAATATTTTTCCGGAAACTCCTGCCATAAAATTCTTTCTGCCGTCGGTAATAATTATCCAGCAGATCCCCTTTTTGAAGAGTTTGTATATCTGGTCTTTAACATTTTTAGTTCTGAAGGTATCCGAAAATTCTTCGCGGTTCATTTTAATAAGGTAGGGTTTTGCCGTAGCGGCCGAAAGCATAGGGCCTTTACTTATATCAGCCAGAACCCGTGTTCCGGTTTTTGCCGCCTCTTGTATTATCCATTTGTAGATATTTTCCGGAACTCCCGGCGGCAGTGTGCCGGAGACAGTGGCTAGGTTTGCTTTTTTGAGAAGTTCTGAGAGTTTTCTCTTAAGAGCCGCATTTTCGGAGGTAGATATTTTCCCCGCCGGTTCAATAAGCTCGGTAAAAGTATGTTTTTTATTGTTTACGACAGTCAGGCAGAGTCTGGTATTGGCGGCGGTAGAAACAAAAGCAGAACGGACCTTTTCCTTTTTTAGTTCTTCGAGGATATGCCTGCCGTTGCTCCCTCCTATTAAACCTGAAGCAACTACATTTCCGCCCAGGGTTTTTAGAGCTCTTGCGGTGTTGAGACCCTTCCCGCTGGCAGAGGTATAGGAGGCTTTGGCCCGAAGAACCCGGCCTTCAAAAAAAGCGTCGAAAACAAAGACTTTCTGGTAAGCATTATTTAACCCAATGACCAGGAGCATAATACCGTCCCTAAGGTTTGTAAGGTCGAAGGTCTATAAGGTCAAAAACAAAAAAAGTACTTTTTTTTACGGACTTTTGACTTTTAGACTATCTTTTTATAATTGGTGGCGGCGGAGGGACTTGAACCCCCGACCATGGGATTATGATTCCCGTGCTCTACCAACTGAGCTACACCGCCACATGGAGTACCATTCTACCAAAAAATGCTGCAATTATCAATTAAAAGCTAGGCAAACTCTTACGGATTATTTGTTTTTGTTTCTGCTTCTGTACACTGCATTATCTCTATGGTATAATTTGATTATGATGGCTTCTTATAATAGAATACTTATTTGCCGTACTGACCGTATCGGAGATGTGCTGCTTACGCTCCCTGTTATTACCAATCTGCGTCTGGCGAATGAGAAGGCTTACATTGCTTTTTTAGGCACAGAGTACAGTAAAAAAGTTCTTGAAGACAATCCCTATCTTAATGAGTTTATAGTTTACGACCCTAAAGGCAAACATGCCGGCCTTGGCGGTCTTTTCAGGCTCACAGCGGAAATGCGCCGCGCAAAATTTGATACCGTTCTTCAGGTCTTTCCCCGTTTTAAGGTTTCTCTGGCCGCTTTTCTTGCAGGTATCCCTATAAGAGTGGGGGTTTCTTCAAGGTGGTACTCTTTTCTTTATAATAAAAGGGCCGCTATTCACAGAAGCAAAGTAGAAAAGCACGAACTTGAATATAATCTTGATTTATTAAGCTCAATTTCTGTGCCAATAAAGGACAAAAATATTGCGCTCTGGCTTAATCGGCAGGATGAAATATTTGCCGCCGAGTTTATCGGAAAACACGGGCTCAGCGGAAAAATAGTTGCAGTACATCCGGGCGGGGCCGACGGAATGCTCGGTAATTGGAGCCTGGAAAAATATGCGCGGCTGATAGAAGCGCTCCGGGAAGAACTGAAAGTAAAAGTTATTTTGATTGAAGGAAAGGGAGAGGATAAAGTTACAAAAAAGCTTTTTGAACTGATGCAAAATCCTCCGCCGGTATTAAAAGGCAGTGCGGATATAAAACAACTCGGGGCCGTTTTAAAAAAAATGTCTATATTTATCAGCAAAAACACCGGAACCATGCATATCGCAGCGGCAGTAAAAACACCGACCATATCTTTGTTTTCTCCGGTCTATGTGGTTAGCGAGAAGAGATGGGGGCCGTGGGGAAACAAAGCCTTTGTGATAAAACCAAAACTGGAAAACTGTCAAAAATGCACCGGAAATAAATGTGTTCACTATAATTGTCTGGATATGATTTCTGTTGCCGAGATTTTAGAAAAGGTTAAATTGTTTTTATGAAAATATTTACGGGTATCTTGCTGGTAATGGTTCTCGTCTTTTTTGGATGTGTAACAAAAGGTAAATATTCATTTATAGAAAGCAGTGCACAAGCCAAAAAGGATGAATTTAAAAATATGCGCGAAATTACAGCTGAACGCTTTTCATTTGAACCCCTTCTGCAAAAAGAAGCAATTCTTCCGGCTGCCCCTGAGGTTTACCTGGAAAGTCCTAAATCAGTTTTCCCGGACGGAAAGGCGATAACAGAAGAAAAAAGCAGTCCGGTAATGCAGAATCTGCCGCCGGACCCCGCGCCTAAAACAAAGAGCCGAAAATTCAAATATAAGGAATTTGGTGTAGGCGAAAAATTTGAGTTTGCTGTTCAGTATCTGGGGATTACCGCCGCGACGGCAACCTTTGAAATAAAAGAAAAAGTCAAGATAGAAGGTCAGCCGGCCTATCGCCTGGTCTCAAACGCTAAAGTTGTTCCTCTTTTCGCCGCTGTTTACAGGGTGGACGATACCGTGGAAAGCTTTATAGATATACAAGGCTTATATTCCAGAAAACTCTATAAGAAGCTTGTTGAAGGAAATTATGAAAGTGAGACGACGCAGTACTTCGACCAGAACAACGGGCTGGTCAAAGAAGGCGATAAGCTGTATAATATTTCTGAGTTTTGCCAGGACATTCTTTCTGCTTTCTATTATTTCCGGGCACACACGCTCGGGGTCGGAAGGAATATTGAAATCCCTGTCTATGCTGAAGGGAAGGTAAACAAGATGACGGCCAGTGTTCTCAGAAAAGAAATGGTTAGAATACCTTTAGGCCGTTATGAGGCGTATGCCGTCCGGCCGTTCATGAATTTTGAAAGCATTTTTAAACAGGAAGGCGAAGTTACCGTCTGGGTTTCGGTAGAAGAACCTCATATACCGCTCATGATGAAGAGCAAAGCGTTTGTAGGCTCGATAAATGCGGTACTGATAAACGCGGTGGTTCCCAAATAGCTGGAAGACGGAAGTCGGAGGCTTAGAAGGTCAGAGGTTTGGATGTTTGGCAAAAGCAAGAGGATAGAGGCTGGAGGTTTGGAAGGTCAGAGGTTTGGATGTTTGGCAAGTAAGAGACTGAGGACGGAAGGCGGAGGGCGGAAGATCGAGGACAGAATAAAAGAATTGCAAAGTTTAACGGAAAAGGAGTTTTTATGAGAGTAGTTGTTACGGGGGGGGCGGGTTTTATAGGCAGTTGTCTTATTCATAAATTAAACCGGGAAGGTATCAGGGACATAATTGTTGTCGATAAACTTGGCAGGTCCGAGAGCTGGAAAAATCTTGTGGGTAAACAGTTCACCGAGTATCTTGATAAAGAGGCGCTCTTTGATTATCTTGCAAAGCACAAATGCGATCTTATCTTGCATATGGGCGCGTGTTCTTCCACCACGGAAACAGATGTTTCTTTCCTTATGGAAAATAATTACCGGTATACTCAAAAACTGGCGCTCCTGGCGCTTAAAAATAAAACGCAATTTCTCTACGCCTCGTCGGGCGCGACCTACGGCGACGGCAGTCAGGGCTATTCTGATGCTAATAATAACACGCCGTTACTTAAGCCTTTAAATGCTTACGGATACTCCAAGCAAATATTTGATCTTTGGCTCCTGGAAAACGGTTATGACAAAAAAATGACCGGTTTTAAGTTCTTTAATGTTTTCGGGCCCAATGAATATCACAAAGGAGATATGAAGAGCCTTATCGCAAAGTCCTACCCGAATATTCTGAAGGGTCAGGGTATGAAACTCTTCAAATCTTACAGAAAGGATTACAAAGACGGGGAACAGAAAAGGGATTTTATTTATATTAAGGATGTCCTGGAGGTTGTCTGGTATTTCATTCTTCATCCAAAAAAAACAGGTATTTTCAATGTGGGGACGGGCAGGGCGGAAAGCTGGAATGATCTGGCTAAAGCTATGTTTGCCGCGGCAGGCCGGAAGCCGGAAATAACCTATGTTGATATGCCGGAAGTCCTGAAAGACAAGTATCAATACTTTACTCTTGCGGATACAGATAAACTGCGGGCTGCGGGCTACAAAAAAAATTTTTCCGGTCTGAATGAAGCAGTTAAGGATTACGCCGGCTATCTGAAGGAAGGGAAGTATTTGTAATAATAAAAAAATATATTATAGATGATAGATAATAAATGATTAAGTGACCGTTGACTGCGGTAAAAGGAGAAGCGGATGGGGCAGAGATATTTGGTGACAGGCGGAGCGGGATTTCTTGGCATTAATTTAATCAGATATTTGCTGGCCAAAGGGCACGAGGTTGTTTCTTATGATTTTGCAGAGTTTACTTATAAGGATGTAAAAGATCTGGTTACGGTAATCAACGGAGATATAAGGAATAAAGAGTGCCTTGAAAAGGCAATGCAAAATATTGATATAGTGGTTCATACCGCCGCTGCCCTGCCTCTTTACAAAAAAGAAGATATTTTTTCCACGGACATAGACGGCACGAGAAATGTTCTCGAAGAGGCCTTTAATAAAAAAGTGAAGAGAGTCATTCATATATCCTCTACGGCGGTTTATGGGATTCCCGATCATCATCCGCTTGTGGAAACTGACAAAATGGACGGAGTCGGGCCGTACGGTAAAGCGAAAATATTGGCCGAAGAAGTCTGCCTTGAATACAGGAAAAAAGGCATGGTTATCCCTATTATAAGGCCAAAATCCTTTATTGGGCCGGAACGGCTCGGGGTCTTTGCTCTTTTTTATGACTGGGCCAAAAGCGGGCGGGGTTTTCCCATGATAGGCAGCGGCAATAACCGTTATCAGTTCCTGGATGTGGAGGATCTTTGCGAAGCCATCTACCTTACTGCGACAAAAGATGAAAAAATAGTTAATGATACTTTTAATATAGGTGCCAAGCAGTTTACCACTATGAAGGCGGACTACCAGGTGGTTCTTGATTACGCCGGTTACGGTAAAAAAATAAAAGGCTTTCCGGCCTGGCCGGTAATTATGACTCTCCGGGCTCTTGAATTGCTGCATCTTTCACCTTTGTACAAATGGGTCTATGAGACGGCCTCTAAGGATTCATTTGTCTCCATTGAAAAGGCAGAGAAAATTCTGGGTTATGCGCCGAAGTTCTCCAATCAGGATGCGTTACTTAGAAATTATATTTGGTATGTGGCAAATATTGATTATTTCCAGAAAAGTTCCGGTATTTCCCACCGGGAACCCTGGAAACAGGGAATATTAAAGCTGTTTAAATTATTTTTTTAATTAGAATAGCCTTGTTATCTAATCTATTTCGGAGGTTTACATGAAAAAAGAAATTGAGAAAGAACTGGCGGAGTCAGCCAGGACCATCGCGGCAACAAAGAAGCTCTCCGGTAATATTGAGCTTATTATAGATGCCATCTATAGCAGCTATTTGCTGGGTGGAAAGCTTATCGTATTCGGGAATGGGGGCTCTGCTGCCGATGCCCAGCATTTTGCCGCGGAATTTGTGGTAAGATTTGCCAAAAACCGGCGTCCTCTGCCGGCGCTTGCCCTTGCCGCAAATAGTTCTGCAGTTACGGCCGCTTCGAATGATTTTGGCTTTAAATATGTTTTTTCAAAACAAGTCGAGGCCTTTGCAAGTAAAGAGGATGTAGTTATCGGTATCAGCACCAGCGGTAATTCGGCTAATGTTCTTGAAGGCCTTAAAACTGCAGGAAAGATAGGTTGTTTTACAGCAGCTTTTACCGGTCAAAAACCTGCACTCTCAGACAAACTTGCTACGGTTTCAATTAAGATACCAAGCCGTATAACCTGGCACATACAGGAAGCCCATTCAGCGGTGCTCCATATTATTTGCAAACTGGCCGAAGAAAAACTGTTTCCGTAAACTGTTTAGAGCGAAAAACAAAAAAGGGAGTTGGCTAATGGAAAAAATAAAGATAATACTGCGGATCTCAATAATGGTTATTTTATGTCTCTGTTTTGCGCCGCGATTCCTTCTGAATTTACGCGCCAATATTTCCTTGGATGCAAATTTTGAGAACGGTGCGGCGGTTGACTACAAGATAACCGGGACGGATACGATAAGTTTCGGGCCTTTAAGCGGTGATAAAAATACCTGGTATTCTTTTAAGCTAAAGGGCGTGAAGAATAAAAAAGTCAATTTTGTATTTGAATGGAAGAAAGACCGCTTTCAGGACTTGGCCAGCATATGGGCATGCAAAGACACGGCTATGGTTACCTATGACGGCAAGGGTTACGAGATAGTAAAAAATACCATTTTTGCACCGAAAGACCCGTCAACACTTTCCGGCACGACTTATAAAGGAAATCTGCTTCAATCCTTTTCCCATGTTTTCAGGGAGGATGAGGCCCTGGTTTCATATTTCCCGCCTTGGACAAATACAACCCTGGCAAATCTGGCGGAAAGACTTAAAGCAGACCCAAGAGTTACGATTGACAGCATTGGTAATTCAAAATTCAAGAACCTACCCATAACTTATTTCAGGATTACCGATAAAAGCGTTCCGGACCCGGCTAAAAAGAAGGTGCTTATAGTGGGCAGGGAAGATTCCTACGAGGCCGGGGGTTCCTGGGTTGCGGAAGGTATGATTAAATTTCTCTTGTCTGGGGATACGGATTCAAAAGAGGTTATAAAGAACACTGTTTTCTACATATTCCCGCTGCTTTCGGCTGACGGGGTGGCTATGGGAACTACAAATTACCCTCTTGACCCGAAGGGTACCGGGTTTGTTCATTTTCCCGACCAGTGGGGGGAAGAATCCGTCTATAATGAAGTTAGGTTAATGAAAGACTTCTGGAACAAAATTAAAGGTAAAGGCGAAGAAATAGATATACTCCTGACCAATCATTCTGACTATAACCTTCCCAGCTTCCACCAGGGCGACTTTGCCAAGGAAAACAGGCAAAACTCTAAAAAGTTATTGAAACTTTTGAAGGCAAATCTTCCATGGAGAACTACGGCGGAGTTTGGTAAAGCCAATAAAGGGTTTATGGGTAATAGTTTTCTGAATGTTTTTCCGAAAGCCATTACCTTCCAGGGGGAAAATTCATTTGTTATGACCGCGGAGTATTTAAAAACGGAAAAACCTGTTTTCAGACGGAATGAGGATATAATGCAGGACGGCGAGTTGATCGTCCGTTCTATCGCAAAATATTTTGAGCTCAAAGCTGACGAGATCCAGCCGCCTTACTTTATGGCCGGGGATGTTGATAAGAATAACGGCAAAAAAGGTGAAGCTGTAAAGTTCTACGGCTATTATTTTGATGCTAATGAGCTGCCTGCGGCTAAAGTGGAAGCGGTGATAAACGGGAAGCACTTTGCGATGTCAACGGGTGTGGACGCCAATTATATGAAGTCGGTAAGGTTTACCTGTGATTATTCTTTGGCCGAACCGGTAACGGATTATTATTTTATTGTTTCCAACGGCAAGAAAGAAAGAAGAATTCCCGGAGAATACAATCTTCCGGGACCGTTTATTGTAGATTGATTATTTAAGCTGACAGATTATTAAAATATTTAGAGCTAAAGGGCGTATATTTTGTCTATACCGGGACAGTTAAATAAAATCTCCATGCTGACGGTTTGTATGTTAGCCGGAGTTTTAATTGCACAGAACTCTCCTGAAAATCTCAAGGGCCTCCTGCAAACCGTAAAAGACAAGAGACAGTCCGTGCCTTCCCGAAAAGTGGCGCTGCTTCAGCTCGCTAAAGCGAATCCGGCCGAACTGGTAGTGGTCTGTAGAGATATTATCAGGGATGATTTTCAAGAGCAAAAACCGCGGTTACAGTCCGTACCCAAAGAGATTTTGAAAAACCCGAAGGAGTTAACAACAACCGATATTAAGATTCTTGATGATTATGAACTTCAGAAAAAAAAGAATGAGATAGCTTTAAATTCTTTCCTTTTGAAGGCCAAAGATAATGATAAACTGAGACTAACTGCCGTTTTAGTTCTTTTGGAAGCCGGCGGTATAGAAGCTCTTCCCGTAATGCAGGAAACTTTTGAAAGGGAATTCTTTGATGAGCGGATCAAAAAAACTGAGATGAATTACCCTCTGGTGGCAGCGGTGCTTCACGGTCTGGCTCTAGGGAAAAAAGAAGAAATGCTGGATGTTATTTACCCTGCGCTTTTTTGCGGTAAGGAAGAGGTAAGAACTGCGGCTTTTGACGCCATCGGGGACATTGGCGGGCCCTATGCCCTCAATCCCCTGCTCAGTTGTCTTGAATCCAAAAGGAAAGATGTAAGGCTGGGAATAATAAAGAATGTTGGAAAAATTCGATTAGAGCAGTCACTTTCACCGTTAATAGGTTTTTTAATGGATGAGGATGAAGACATGAGGAAAGCAGCACTTAATATCTTAAAAAACAGAGACATAGAAAGTATTATTAAAATCGGAAAAATGATGGCTGCCCGTGAAATTGATCCGGCAAGGAAAGCGCTTCTGAAAAAGGGTCTTGAGAATTTTTACAAAGAAGGTGTGAAATGACCCGGAAAATAATTATTTCAACTATACTGCTTTTGGTTTTTTTATTGCCTCCCGTTCCAACACAGGGCGCAGATTTTAAATTAGCCCGTGCCAAATTTGATGTAGAGGAAGAGCATCTGCTTACGGACAAAGTTGATGCAGGTCTTTGGGATATACAAATCATAGACGGCAAGGATGAGACCTGTGAAAGGCTTCTTAAATATCTCGAAAAATTGACAACTTTCAAGGTTGATAAAAATGTTTACCTGGTTGATTTTAAAGATCTGAATAAATTGACGGACTTCACTTTTATTTTTATGCATGCCTCGGGAACCCTGACCATGACAAAGCAGGAAAAAGACAATATGCGGGAATATCTGAACCGGGGAGGTTTTATCTTCGCGGAGGACTGCGTCTATCATAAGTTTTTTCCGATGACCACCGTAGCTACGCCGGGCTATAAACGGCCCTACCGCTATATCAGCGACCTTTTCTTTAAAAGCTTTAAGAAAATGATACAAACAGATATCTTTCCGGGAAAAAAAATGGAACTGCTGCCGCTGGATCATGAGGTTTACCATTGTATGTATAATCTGCCGAACGGCCTGCCTTATATGCAAGGCGTGCCGCACGGAGGTTTCGGGCTGAATGATGACAAAGGGCGCTTGTCCGTATTTTTAAGCAGTAATGATATTCATTGCGGCTGGAACGACGAACTTTTTTCTGTAGACAAGAATTCCCAGGCAGTGATGATGATGGCCAACCTTATAGTGTATGCCTATACTCATTAGCCGGTAAACATGAAACTATTTAGAAAAGCAAGCGGGGATAAATGAGAAGTTTAATATTGGGGCTAATAGTGGTTCTTTTGTCCGGTTGTGCGGCTTCGCAAAAGACCCCGGAAAAACCGGTTCAAAGCGAGCTTTCTTTAGAGACTTTTGTCAGAGAATGGAAAGAAAAAAAGAGCAGCAAAGCCGCGCTTGCGAAAGCGTATCTTGAATATAGCGCTTCGGAGAAAAAAACAAAAGGTTGTTTTACTGCAGTTCAAGAGGAAATTCCTTTAGCTAATGCAAAAGCCTACGGATTATCTGTCGAAGGAGCCAGGAGGAAATTAAAAAAGCTATCCCGCGTTGAGTTTAATAAAAAAGAGTTTCTTCTGGCACTTTATGCTCTTGAAACAGAGCCGGAGAGCCTTGTTGCTTCTATATTACAAAAAGCGGAGGACGGCGGTTACCGTGAGGTTTTTGAATCTAAAGAGGAGGGTAATACCTTCTTTAATGTTTCTGTTTTTAGTCCCGGAAAAGAAACCGGCGACTATCTGTTTATGGAATACGGGGTATGTTCTTGCAGTCCGACTTCTGCAATCTACGGTTTAACGGCGGATGGGAGCCTTCGTGAAATATATTCCGTATATGGGGAAGGAGTCGAGGTTGTATTTGAAGATCTTGATAATGACGGTATCTGTGAGTTGGTGGAAATAAACAATATGCGGCAGTCGGCAGAACTGACCGAAGCCCTGAAAGGCAAAATCAAGAATACTGGTTCCGGAGTTCTTATGCTGGCGGCCATGGTCACCAAAATTGTTATTTATAAATGGGACGGCAAAAAGTTTAAGAATGCCGCGGAACTTTACAGATAAAATAGGAGACCGGTATTTGAATTCCGGTAGAACTACTATAAAGAAAAGGAGCCGCAAATGACGGAAGCAAAAAATTATTTTGGAAAGGAACCGGTGCTTAGGGCGAAAGTTCATCCTGCAGGTGCGGAGACGGATTCACATTTTTATTCCGCGACCCTCGGGAGCGATGGCTGTATCTATTATACCTTATGCACCCATAAACATGATAAACATGCTTCAATGTGCCGGTATGATCCCGCGAAGGATGAAGTAAAGGTAGTTGCGAATTTCGGTGAGGCGTTGGGAGAGAGCGAGACCAAGACCGTATCTCAGGGCAAGAGCCATGCCCCCTTCTTTGAACTTGATAATAAACTTTATTTTTCCACACACATAGGATATTTTATCAGCGAAGGACGCAAAGAAATTCCCGCTTCAAAAATTCCCGAGGGGTATAAACCGTATCCCGGCGGGCATTGCGCCTGTTATGATATGAAAACAGGCGAGGTAACAGACTTTGGCATACCCGTGAAGAACGAAGGCATCATCACCTTCAATATGGACAAGAAACGCAAACGCCTTTACATGATTACCTGGCCGAACGGCCATTTTGCTTATTATGACATAGAGGAAAAGCGTTACCATGATTTCGGTCCTTCCTTCCTGGACGGGGAAGTGGGAATGGGGGACCGCTACCTTGTCCTTTGCCGCGCGCTTGCGGTCTATCCTGTTGATGGTTCCGTATTTTTTACCCATTCAGACGGGACCATCTTTCGTTATAATTATGCCAAAGACAAGATAGAGAAATTTGAAGGTGTTTCTATGTGTCGGGATATGTTTGGTCAACACGATCCGCATAAACCCGGGCATATGGCCTATAACTGGCGGGAAATCTTCTGGAACGAAGCTAACCAGGTATTTTACGGTACACACCCCAGGACCGGCTACCTTTTCAGCTTTGACCCTTCCAAGCCCGAGATAAAACTTATTGAACGCCTTTCTGCCAAGCCCATCCGCGAGAGCGGCGAATACGAGCCTTATCACTATGGCTACGGCGGGCTTTCTATCGATCCGGATAACGAAACCATCTACTATATTACAGGTATTCCGAGGGCCTATGGTCAGGACCCGATAAAATACGGGCATAAAGGTGCAATACTGAAGCTCATAACTTATAATCTGCGCACTGAAAAATATAACGATTGGGGAATAATCCGGCTCGAGGACGGCCGCTGTATGGCTCTTACCCATTCGGTGATTCCGCACCCCGCAGGGCGTTTATATATTGTTCCCTGGATAGTAAACATAGAAAATACGCCGGAAAACGACCCGTCCCAGATAGATTTGGTGAGCTTTGCGAACCCGATAAAGTAAAAAATATTCCATAATGGTCTGTAAAAGTCCGTAATGGTCTATAAAGGTATTTAAAGGAAAAAGAGGGCAAAAAGAAATGAAAAAATATATTCTTCTATTGGTAATTGTGTGCTTCTTGCCGGTGCTGGCGGAAGAACAGGCGGACTACCGGCATTTGCCTGTATGGCGGGGTTTTAATCTTTTGGAGAAGTTCTCCAAGGAGTGGTCAAATAAACCTTTTAGTGAAGAGGACTTTAAAATGATATCCTCTTTGGGTTTTAATTTTGTCCGTCTGCCTATGGATTACAGGGTTTGGATAAAAGACAATGATGTTTACCAAATAAATGAAAGCGTTATGAAAGAAATAGACCTGGCGGTGGAATACGGCAGGAAGTATGGAATCCATGTGTGTATCAACTTTCACCGGGCGCCGGGGTATTCGGTAAATCAAAATCCAAAGGAAAAAACAGATTTGTGGACAGACACTGAAGCTCAAAAAGCTTGCGCGTTCCACTGGGCTTTTTTTGCAAAAAGATATAAAAATATACCGGGTAAAGACCTTAGTTTTAACCTTTTTAACGAGCCCAAGGGGATAGACGAAGAAGTTTATTTTAAAGTTGCAAAAATTATGACGGATGCTATCAGAGAACATGACCCCGGACGGCTTATCATCGCGGATGGTTTAGAGTGGGGGACCGTGCCTGCGGAAAAAATACTGTCGTTAAAAGTGGCCCAGGCCACCCGGGGGTATTTCCCTTCAAATGTCAGCCATTACCTTGCCTCCTGGGTTGAAGGCGCCGACAGGTATCCTGTGCCTGTGTGGCCGATGCCTAAGCTGAATAGTTTTCTATACGGTTCAGGAAAAAAAGATTTGATGTCGCCCCTGGTAATTGAATGTAATATTAAAGAAAAAACAAAACTCCGGATAAGGATCGATACCGTTTCCAGTCTCTCCCGGCTCGTAATAAAAGTTGACGGCCGGGAAACCGTAAATAAATTATTAAAATGCGGGCCCGGACAAGGGGAATGGAAGAAGGAATTTTATAATAAAGAATGGCAAATTTACCAGAATATTTACGAAAAAGACTTTTTTTGCGACCTTCCTGCCGGAACCGGCCGGATTGAAATTCAAAATACCGAAGGCGATTGGATGACCTTTTCGGAAATAGAGATCAATAAAGCGGTTCTTCGTCCTTATATGCAGTGGGGTGTAAAACAGGCCGTAGTGGTTTACGATGCCCAAAATAGTTCCTCGCCTTTTAAAACAGCGGAGATGGTGGATAGGGAATATATGTGGAAGCAAAATATCCTGCCCTGGAAAAAACTGGAAGCCAAGGGTTCCGGAATTATTGTCGGAGAATGGGGAGCTTTTTGTTATACACCGCATGCGGTGACCCTGGACTGGATGAAAGACTGTCTTATTAATTGGAAGGAGGCCGGCTGGGGCTGGGCTTTGTGGAATTTCCGCGGTGAGTTCGGTATGTTGGACAGCAACAGGAAAGATGTTGTTTATGAAGACTTCCGGGGTCACAAGCTGGACAGGAAAATGCTGGAGCTGCTTCAAAAATACTAAGCAACCTGCTAAAGGATTTTGGCTTTGGTAAATATTTATTCAAGAAACCGGTATACTTTAATTTTTGGAACTTTTCCCTGGTGGCTTTGTCTAAATACAGGAAGGAAAAAAGAATAACGGAGGTATAAAATGATTAAAGCAAAGTTTGTTTTCTGTTGTTTTGCGGGACTTTTGCTTTTGACCGGAAGTTTAAAGGCGGAGGAAAAACTGCTGGTTCAGTCAAAAATAAGCGGGGTAACGGTCTATTCTGACAGGGCGCTGGTGACTAGACAGGCCATAGTTGAAATTAAGACAGGTGTTTCAGTGATCAGTTTTGATAAAATACCTTTAAATATAGACAGAAACTCCCTCCGGGTTAGCGGTGCCGATAAGCGGCTGAAAATCCTCGGCCTTGATATACTCGAGAGGATGAATGAGCTGGCGTTTAACCCGAAACTTGCTGAGCTTGATGAAAAGATTCAGGAGGCCGTCGATGCCGGAAAGATTCTGGAAGACAGCAAGAACACGCTGATTGAGAAGATGAAGTATCTTGAGTTACTCAAAAGTAATTCAAAAACAAAAGACGGTGAAAATAGAATGTCAGTTAAGGAGATCAAAGAACTGCTTACTTATGTGGAAGAGACTTTGACCGAAACAGCCGGGAAGCAGAGGGCGCTTGTATTGGAAACCAGAAAACTGGAAAAAAAACTGGAATTACTTAAAAATGAAAGGAATTCCATTGCTCAGGGAAATCAGAATACTTTTAAAAATGCCGAAGTGTCCGTGGAAGCGCCTGCTGCCGGCAAATATGGAATAGAATTAAGCTATGTTATCTTTGGCGCCGGCTGGCGCCCGGTCTACGATGTAAGAGCCGGAGCTTCTAATTCCGTGGAATTTTCCTACTCCGGGATGGTTACACAAAATACCGGGGAGGACTGGAATGATATTGAGTTAGCACTTTCTACCGCCAAACCGTATCTTGCAGGAACTGCGCCTCAGTTAAGACCCTGGTACCTGAATTATTTTTCGTTTAAGAATAAGTCTGATGTTTCAGGATTGAATGCCCAGAGATTGCGAAGTAATTCTCCGCTGCGTTTCGGGGAAAAAAAACTTGAGGAGGAAGACCAACAGTATGACAAGGAGCAGATCTCCGGCAACCTTGCTATAGCAAGTGCCGTTTTAGAGACCGGCCGTACTTCGGTCTTCTTTAAAATAAAAAAGAAAATGTCCATTCCTTCGGATTCCAATCCCCATAAAGTACCCGTTGCTTTAGAAAAATTTGAAGCGAAAATGGAATACGAGGCCACTCCGGAACTCTCAAATTACGCGTATTTTAAAGCGAAAATAAAAAATAAAGAAACGCCTATACTTTCGGGAGAGTTGAATATTTTTCTTGAGGATAACTATGTCGGTAATTCTTTAATAAAAGAGATTGCGCCCGGCAAAGAATTTGAGGCTTATCTCGGAGTTGATGACAGTATAAGTATAGAGAGAAAGAGAGAAGAGAACAAGGAAAGTTCCTCGGGCTGGTTTCTGACCGGCTCCAATAAGAAACTCAGCAGACAGTTCCGGGTAATAGTGCAAAACTTTAAGAAAGAAACCGTGAAACTCCTGCTTTCCGAAAGAATTCCTGTTTCACAAAACGAGGAAATAAAAGTGGCTCTCGGAAAAGTTATGCCTGAACCCGCGGAAAACACAAAAGAAGGTTTCCTTAAGTGGAATCTGGAACTAAAGCCGGGTGAAAAGAAGGAAATAACCTACGAGTATACCGTTGAGTATCCGAAAGATAAAACGTTACCGCTTATAGGTGAGTAGTAACTCCCGGAGGCTGTGGGCCTATCGCAGCCTCCGTTTTTTTTGGTGAAACTGCCCCGAAAGAGTTCTCCCGCCATTTTTCTGGATTTTGATTTTTGATTGTGTTATACTTCTGCGGGTTTTGAGATAGCCGGAAGCTGAAATATTGAAAGATTGCATGTGTTGATGAAATCTTGATGTCACCGGTGCGGAAACGGAGTATTTACTGTGAAGACAAGTATATTGATAATCGTAATATTGTTGAGTATTTGTATAGAGGATACCGGTTTTTCTTTGAATTATAAATATACAATAGGCACCATGGAATGCTCTGATTTTTGCAATATTGATGATTCTGCGTTTGTAGAAAATACCTGTTCTTCAATTGATTCTAACAAAGATACCCATTTTATCTGCAGCAAACAGGAGTTAGGCGAAGTAAATCTTGTCAAGCATGTCTTCCATCCGCCCCGGTAAACATTTTTTAAATTAACAATCCTTAATTCTTGTTAAGCGGTAATTATTTTTAAGGGAGAATAAAGTGAAATTATTTGATATTAAATCTATAAAAGGCCTTACTTCGGCCGAGGTTAGCGAGCGTCTTAAAGCCTGCGGGTATAATGAACTCCCTTCCTCGAAGCCCAAGACGGCATTTCATATTGCTTTTGAAGTTATAAAAGAACCCATGTTCATTCTTCTTGTTATATGCGGGGGCTTGTATCTGTTTCTCGGAGATTTTCAGGAAGCCATGATGCTTTTGGGTTTTGTTTTTATAATTATGGGTATTACTTTTTATCAGGAAAGAAAAACTGAAAAAGCTCTGGAAGCACTAAAAGACCTTTCAAGCCCGCGGGCCCTGGTAATCAGGGACGGTGCTGAAATACGCATAGCAGGCCGGGAAGTCGTAAAAGATGACATGATTGTTTTAAGGGAAGGTGACAGGATTCCCGCAGACGCGCTGGTATTGGATTCAATAAATCTGAGCGTGGAAGAATCTCTCCTTACCGGTGAATCGGTGCCGGTGCGGAAAACGGATTGGGACGGAAAAACAGAAAAAGTCCAGCCGGGCGGGGATGATCTGCCTTTTGTTTATTCGGGAACTATGGTGACGCAGGGTCAGGCTTATGCCAAAGTGCTAGCGACCGGGATGGAGACAGAACTCGGTAAAATAGGCAAGGCCATACAAGGTGTCGTGGAAGAGGAGACAAATCTAAAGAAAGAGACAAGAAAGATAGTAAAGACGATCCTTGCGGTTGGCGCCGTTTTGTGCGTGATTATAATAGCAGCCTATAGCTTTATCCGGGGGGACATGGTAAATGGTTTTCTTGCGGGAATAACCTTTGCTATGGCTATTTTACCGGAGGAGTTCCCCGTGGTGCTCACCATTTTTATGGCGCTGGGGGCCTGGCGAATTTCTAAAAAAAATGTTTTGACACGCCGAATTCCTGCAATTGAGACACTGGGTTCTGCGACGGTCCTTTGCACCGACAAGACCGGAACTTTGACCCAGAACAAAATGGCAGTAGATACTATTTACACAAAAAAGGAATATATCAAGCTTGATAAAATTTTGAATGATGGTTTACCGGAACAATTCCACCACCTGGTTGAATATGGTATCCTGGCCAGCCAGAAAGACCCGTTTGATCCTATGGAAAAAGCCATAGCGGAGCTGGGCAGATTAAAGTTGAGCAACACCGAGCATTTACACGAGGACTGGGGTCTGGTACATCAATACCCTTTATCAAGAGAGTTGCTTGCAATGTCCCATGTTTGGAGGTCGCCGGATGGTAAGGAGTATTTTATTGCCGCAAAAGGCGCGCCTGAAGCAATTATGGATTTATGCCACCTGCCGGAGGAAACCAAAAAAGAAGTGACTGTTGCGATAGAAAAAATGGCGGCAAGCGGATTAAGAGTGCTGGGTGTTGCGCAGGCTTTTTTCAAAAAGACAGATTTGCCGCAGGGCCAGCATGATTTTCATTTTGAATTTATAGGCTTGATCGGACTTTCCGATCCCATAAGGCCTTCGGTAAAGGATGCGATAAAGGAATGCTATAAAGCGGGAATTAAAGTCATTATGATAACCGGAGATTATCCTGTAACAGCCGAAAATATAGGAAAACAAATAGGGCTTCGCAGTCCTGAAAAATGTATAACCGGCAGCGAGCTGGAAAAATTAACCGAAGAGGAACTAAAAGTTAGAATTAAAGATGTAAATATTTTTGCGCGCGTTGTCCCGGAGCAAAAGCTTAGAATAGTAAATGCTTTGAAAGCAAATAACGAAATTGTGGCCATGACCGGCGACGGAGTAAATGACGCGCCTGCTTTAAAATCAAGCCACATAGGTATCGCCATGGGCGGCCGGGGTACTGATGTGGCCCGAGAGTCTTCGGCGCTGGTCCTACTGGATGATGATTTTTCCTCAATTGTCGCGGCGGTCAGGCTGGGCCGGCGGATTTTTGATAATCTAAGTAAAGCGATGGGATATATTTTGTCCATCCACATTCCGATAGCCGGAATGTCGCTTCTACCCGTAGTTTTTAAAGATTTTCCGATAGTGTTTTGGCCGATACATATAGTTTTCCTGGAATTAATAATTGATCCTACCTGTTCAGTTATTTTTGAGGCGGAAACAGAAGAAAAAAATATTATGGACAAACCCCCTCGCGATATAAAGGAGCCTCTTTTCAATAAGAAAAAAGTGGTGCTCAGTCTTCTTCAAGGTCTAAGTATCCTGCTTATTATCTGTGCTGTTTATTTTACGGCGCGCTATCTCGGAAAAACGGACGGGGAGGTCAGAGCTTTAACTTTTACGACCCTGGTTATCTCTAATTTAGGGCTTATTCTGACAAACCGTTCCTGGACGAGATCAATTGTTTCGATGCTGAAAGCGAAAAACGAAGCGCTAATTTATGTGGTCGTCGGTGTTGCGGTGATGCTGAACCTTGTTCTGTTTGTGCCGGCTATTATGAATCTCTTTCATTTTTCGGCACTGCATTTCAACGATCTGGTAATTTGTTTTATCTGCGGCGCCGTAAGCGTTTCCTGGTTTGAGTTGTTTAAATATTTGGCAAAAAATAATAAGGCATAGCAGAAGGGAGCGAGGGCAAAGTATTTTTAGAATTGCTTTAATGTCCGGTGAGTTAGGATTCTTTATAAGGCAAATCCGGAAAAAGAGGAAAACAAATGAAAAAAACCGAAAAAAGTAGTTCTCCAATAATTCAGGATAGATGGGTTCGCTGGGTGGCGCTTACCACCACGGTTCTTGCTGTTTGCGCCGCCGTCTCTTCAATGAAAGGATCAAGTAATTCAACCAAAGTGCAAATCTGGACTACAAAAGAATCTAATCAGTGGCAGTTCTATCAGGCGAAAAGTATAAAAAAATATCTCATGCAGCTGCAGCAGGATAATTTTAAAGCGCAATGTATGAACGAGCCGGATTCTCAAAAAAAAGTATATTATGACAGCAAACTAAAATATTACAACGAAAAGATCAAGCAGTACGAGGAAGAGGAGAAAGTAATAAAGTCTGATGCGGAAAAACTGAACAAGGAGCAGGATACCTTTAAATTGCGTGGCGGCCAGTTTTCCGATGCAGTTATGCTGCTGCAGGTCGCAATAATGCTTTCTTCCATAGCCGCCCTGTTGAAAAAGAATATGCTCTGGTATGTGGGTATGATTTTCGGCGCTGCCGGCATAATATTTATGATTAACGGGTTTACATTGGTGCTTCCGTTCTTATATAATATTTAAATGCTGTCAAAAGAAAGGGTGAGAAAAGTTTTAGAAGGAGAAATCCCGGATAAAGTCCCGCTGGGTGAATTTGCGGTTGATAGCGACACCGTGGAAAGAATACTGGGCCATGAAACCTATTTCCGTGCGAAAGCAAAGTGTATGATTGCTTTCTGGGATGGCAGACGACAGGAAGTTGTGGACTCCTGGAAGGAAGACTGCATAGCGCTCTTTAAAAAGCTTGATATCATGGATATAATACATATTGCTCATATCTATGCCCCGCCAAAAGGCTACAAACCGGAAGCCCCGAAAAAAATTGACGAAACAACCTGGGAATACAAAGACGGGAGGATTCTGAAATATTCAGAATTGACAAAGGATTTAAGCATTGTGCATGATCCAAACCAGTGGACCAGGGAAATAAGCGAGAATTTTGACCTGGACCCGGAAGTTCCTCCGGTCGATCCTTCGGTTTTTGAAGCCGTCGACCCGGTTATAAAAGAGTTCGGGGATTCCAAGTATATTCTCGGTAATACCGGAGGGGGCATTGAACTGCCGTTTTTAGGCGGCTCGGAGCGCGGTTATGTCGAACTTATTGAGCGGCCGGAACTCATTAAAAAAACTCTGCAAGCCTGGACGAATGCTGCCTCAAAAAGAGACAGGTATTATCAAAATAGCAAGATAGACGGTACTGTCTGGGGACAGGATTACTCGAGTAATCTCGGACCGATGATCTCTCCGGATATTTTCAGGAACCTGGCCCTGCCGTTTATAAAAATGCGGGTAAAGAAGCTTCACAACGAGGGCCTTAAAATAATTAAACATGCCTGCGGTAATAACTGGCTGCTAATGGACCTGTTTCTTGAAGCAGGCTATGACGCCTACCAGGGAATACAAATATCGGCGGGAATGGAGATGAAGAGACTTAAAGAAGAATACGGAAAGAAAATAACTCTCTGGGGCGGCTGTAAAGTCGAGAATCTCGTCCGGGGTTCAAAAGAGGACATTATTAATGATGTGGAATACTCGATGAAGCATTGCAAACCGGGCGGCCGTTATATTTTTGGAAGCACGCATAGTATTGCCGTCGGCACAAATTACGATAATTTTATGACTATGCTGGAAACGGCAGAAAAGCTGCAAAAATACTAAGCTAGTTCTCTACCCGGAGCAGCTTATTTCGTTTCTTTGCTGCCTTTTTCTTTCTTCTGCTTTTCTTTCAGGGCAATTAACTTTTCTGCGAACTCTTTTGAACTTTTTTCAATTTCGGCCTGCATTTGTTTCATGCGTCCGCCCATTTTGTCCATCATTATGGCCATATAATCCATAGTTATTTTTGGCGCAGCGTCCAGGAAACGTTTACCTGCCGGAGTTTCGTAAAAAGCTGTAATGGTCTTTATATCCTCGTTGGAAACATACTTATCGTAGCAAGGCACCATGTCATTGATGAGCTCTTCCATGTTAACAAGTTTCATGGCCCGATCAATTGATTTTTCCGCAAACTCATCATAAAGTTTTTTAACTTCGTCAGTCATCTCCAGGTCTTCGAGTTTTGTTTCAGTATTCTGTATCATTTTTAAAGCGTTGGCTTTTATACCGTCTTTCATCTGGTCAAACATTTTCGTGGCCCGGGAAGCTTCCATCATTTTCCGGATATCGGCATACCGTTTTTCTTTGTCTTTGTCGTTATTGTCTGCAGGAAATACCGGTGTAACGAACGCATATATTACTGCAAGTAGCGTGAAAAGCTTTTTCATGGAGCCTCCTAAAATGGTATTATAGTATGAATGTATATTAAACTATGACGGCAAATCAAGAGAATTATTGTTAAAGGGGGTAAATTCCATAAATTTAGTAACCTCTTGCCTCCTTCCTAATATACAAATAATAATATTCCTAAATCAAATAAAGCTGTTTTTTAGTGGAAAAATCAAGTGATTTTGGCGTATTTATACTTAACTTTTAACCTCCTATAATGTATAATATATAACTGTAGGCTTCTATTGAAAAAAGCCGAACTTTCGCATATCATAGGGTATATATAATGAATCCAAAAAAACTTGAAACCATACTTAAAAAGTTCAAAGATACCCGCGTTTTGGTCCTCGGGGATGTTATTCTTGATGAATATATATTCGGAAAAGTAAGCCGTATTTCTCCTGAAGCCCCGGTTCCTGTGGTTGAAGAAGAGTCCAGGTCTTTTCTTCCCGGTGGAGCTGCTTATGTGGCCTCTCTTATAGGAAGTTTGGGGGGCCGTGTTGAACTTTTAAGTATTATCGGCGATGATGCCAACGGCGGCAGACTCTCTTCAGAACTTTCAAAAAAAGGTATTTCTCCTGCCGGGTTGATCCTTGATTCCGAAAGGCCCACTGTTCTTAAAACGCGCGTTTTGGCACAGCAGCAGCAAATCGTCCGCATAGATTATGAAAAAAAGACTCCGATTGGAGCTTTAACGGCGAGAGCTCTGCTTGCAAAAGCAGAAGAACTGGTAGCAGGGGTAGATGTCGTTATTATTTCAGATTACGGAAAAGGCGTCGTGATTCCTTCTGTATTCAAAGAAGTAATTCGTCTGGCAAAAAAGAACCGGAAAAAAATAGCAGTGGATCCCAAGCCGGCCTACTGCCTGCATTACCGGGGTGTTACGGTCATTACGCCCAACACCAAAGAAGCCGAAGATTCCGTCCATAAAAAGATTACCGGCGAAAAATCATTACTTGCCGTGGGCAGAGAACTTCTTTCCCGGGTCAAAAGCGACTCCGTCTTAATCACACGCGGAGAGCATGGTATGTCTTTGTTTGAAAAAGGAAGAAAACCCGAGCATATTCCCACTTTTGCCCGGGAGGTTTTTGATGTGACCGGGGCAGGGGACACGGTTATCGCCGTACTTTCCATGGCTCTTGCGGCAAAAGCGAATCTTCTTGAGTCCGCCTATCTGGCAAATATTGCTGCCGGAGTGGTGGTCGGAAAGGTGGGTACCGCACCGCTTTCTCTGGCTGAGGTCAGGCAGGCTTTACATGAAAATTTCTAAGAAAATAAAAAAACTTAGCGGACTCGTATGTGCTGTTAATATATTAAAGAAAAAAGGCAAAAAAATTGTTTTTACCAACGGCTGTTTTGATATTATTCATGTAGGGCATACCAGATATTTGAAGAGCGCAAGAAAGCTCGGGGATGTGCTTGTCGTGGCCGTAAACAGCGATGTCTCGGTCCGGGGACTAAAAGGTCCCGGCCGGCCGGTAAATCCGGAAACCGATAGAATGGAAGTTCTCTCAGAATTTCCTTTTGTTGATTTTGTCGTAAAATTTAATGAGGCGACCCCTTTCAATGTGATTAAGGCCGTTCTTCCTGATGCGCTGGTAAAAGGGGGCGATTGGCCCGTAAAAAATATTGTTGGGGGGGATTTTGTTATCAAGAACGGCGGGAAAGTTATAAATATCCCGTTTATTAAAGGCAGATCGACAACCAAAATCATACAAAAGGCCGGTAAAAAGTGGACAAAAAAAGAAAGAAAAATTTAACTCTGCGTTTTGTCGTAATTGGTCTTCTTCCCGTACTTCTTCTTACTATCTATTTTGCATATTTTGGCCTGCCGGAGCCGCCCGCAGGCAAGCCCAATACCCCGAATGTGCTAAAAAGCGAAAAAGATTCGGCAATCTCGATGACCGCCAGGAACTCCTGGTATCTTACAATGCTTCTTAGAAAGGTCGAGCTTACCGGGCGGATGTCGAGTGATGTAATAGAAGGTGTTTTTAAAAGGCAGAACGCGTTTTTCACTCTGGACGATTATAAAAGAATAAAACCGGAAACCTCCGGCAAGTTTTACTGGAACCCGGAAAAAGAAACAGCCAATCTGTTTGTCTGCGGGGCGTATAAAACCGTTTCAAAAGAAGGGAGAATCCCTGTTATCGGAGCCTATCTTGACAGCACCCTGCTTCTGGGAAAAAGAAACCTGATGTCAAAAGAAAATCCGAACGGCGCCGTAGTCAGTTCCGTTTATGTAATGACTGATACCGCATTAAGAAAATTTCCCTGGGTGTCGGCGGCGGACAATCTGATAAAAGCGGGTATGTTTACCGTAGGTAATTATAAAGTAAGGCCCGACTCTCTCTTTGTTAACGAAGAGAATTCTCCTTATACCATTGCGGGGCCGAAATCAAATAAAACCCGGCTGGAGATCTGGAGTGAACCGTACTGGAGCAGAGAAAATGGCTGTTGGATGGTCTCCTATTTTATGCCGCTCTATCTTGACGAAGCTTATAAGGGCGTCCTGGGTATGGATCTTTCAGTCCAAAAACTTCTTGAGATGCTCATAGGCAAGGATCAGGTGAAGAAATTCGGCTACGACGATACTTTTCCAGTCTTGATCTCAAAAAGCGGCCTGCTGGTTGCCTCGTCAATTTACGGCTATGACCAGCTCAAAGTCAGCGCGGATAATCCTTTGCAGGCGGAACTGAAAAAATACGGTACGGAAAAATTTAAGAGTTCTCTGGCCCGTGTTATAGATCCCCGGTTCTGGGATAACACCGCCGCCGACGATGCTCTCGGCGGAATAGAGAGTTTACAGCTGGGAAAAAATGAGTATTACTTTGTGCATTTCCCCCTGCGTACTGGCGGATTTACTTTCGGTCTTTTCATTCCTGCGGCCAATCTGGAAAAATCGGCGGCCGTCTCAACAACAACCATTAAGGCGCAAAAAGGGAGCATCAACTTTTTTGCACTGAAGGCCGGGATTGTAGCAATGGCACTTTCTGTATTATTGATGGTAATTCTGGCCGGTTTCACTTCCCGGAACGAAAAGCGCGCTCTGGCTTCGACAAAAGACAATATGCTTGAGGAGAGCGTGGAAAGACCTGCCTTGACTCCGCAAGAGCAGGAGGTTTTTGCAGCAAAGATTGCAGAACTCAATTCCAGGAATGAGGAGTTGTCCGTTCTGCTGGAAAAAAGTACCGAAGAGCTCAAATTGGCGCAGAGCAGGTCCAGACCGGCGCCGGAAGTCGGGTTTTCAAAATATATTCACGCCAAGGAAATAAATGACCAGTTTGATTCCGAAAGAAAAACCCTTAATTTAAGAATAAAAGAACTCGAAATAGAAAAAGAGGAAACTGAACGCAGGATGCAGGATAAAACGGAAGAGAATCACAAACTAATAATTCAAAGTCAGGCCTCCCGGCAGGTGCCGGCCGTTGATCTCAGTAAATACATAAGTCTTGAAGAATATAAATCCAGGCTTGAGGCCGACGGGCAAAGTTTTATTGAAAAATTAAAGGAATTCGAAAAGTCAAGAGCTGAACTGGAAGCCGGGCTCAAAGAAGCTCAATTAGAAAAAATAAAGCTAAATGAGCGGGTAAAGGAATTGAGTGTGACGGGGAGTGCAGGGCAGCTTGAAGAACAGCAGCGTCTTGCGCAGCGGCTGGGCGAAGTGCAAAGGAGCAATGACGGCTTTAAAAACAGTTTTGAGCAATTAAAGAAACAAAACGGGGAGCTAGAACAAAAGATTGAGTTACTTGAAAACGAAGGCCGTAATTTGGCCAATACTCTGGTAAATAAGTTTGAAGAGGAAAAGAAGGGGCAGTCCCGGAAAATAGAAGAATTAAATAAACAAGTCAATGTAGGCGCAGCGCGTATAGTAGAGCTGGAAAATAAAATCAAAACTGATTCTGTTAAGCTTGTCGAGCTGGATCCTTCTAAATTTATTCCGGTACAAGAAGTTAATACCCGTCTAGAAATAGAAAAAAAGAACTATGTTCTTAAAATACAGGAACTTGAGAACAAAATTAAAGCTGCAGAAGTGAAAGCGGGAGATCCTGCGGAGTTCATCCCGGCTGCTAAAATGAAGAAAATTATCTCCGGGCATGAGGACAGTGTAAATCAACTGGAGTCGGCTATTAAGACTTTAAACAAGGAGAAGGCGGAGCTGGCTAAACAGCTTGCCGAGGTTGCGGCTTCAGGCCAGCAGAAAGTGCTAAACACGGTTTCTGACGCTACTAAACGCCTGGAAACCGACAGGAAAGTTAAAGAACTGGAAATGGCCAAACAGGAACTTGAGCATAAGTATGTTCTTCTTATGAACGAGAACAGACAGGTAAAGGAAGCGCTTACTCTGGTAGAGGGTAGAAAAAAAGAAACCGACAAACAAGCACAGTCACTTATGCAAAAAGTCGGGGAAAGCCAGCAGCAGACAAAAGAAAAGATAAAAGAGCTGGAATTGGATGCCGGCCGGTTAAAAGCGGAGCGGGATGCGGCTATGAAACAATACGAAGTTCTGAGCAAAGAATTGGAAGAAGTAAAAGCCGAAAAAACGCAAGCCCTTAATGAGCTGAACGCAGCAAAAGTTTTACAGGAAAATACAGATAATTCTGAGGCCGGAGCAAAGGCAGAACAGGCGCAGGATGCAAACACAGTCCAAAAAGAGATGGAACAAGAAAACAATCTTCTTGTTGTTGATGATCAGGGGGAGATAATAAAGATTTTTGGCGACAGTCTTTACAATATGGGTTATAGCGTTTACATAGCGAGAAATGTAAAGCTTGCCAAACAAAAATTATCGCTCGGAAATTACAGAAATGTTGTTTTGAATGTAAATTTGGCAGACGGCGATTATAAGGAATTCTTTGAGTCCATAAAGAAAGGCGACCCCAAATTCGCGGAAAGAATAATTTTCTTTAATAACGATGAGAAAAAGGATCAGGAATTCCTGGCCGGGAAAAAGATAATGAAGTCTACAATTCTTGAAAAAGACATTAAAAGTTTAATGTCATAAAAAATGTGAAAAGGTAAAAATGCCAATTTATGATTACAAATGCTCGAAATGCGGCAATGTCTTTGAAGTTCTTCAGACAAAAAATGTAAAAACGGAGAAATGCGAAAAATGCGGAAATAGAGCCGTAAAGCTTCCCGCGATGCGGGTAGGTTTTGTTTTTAAAGGCTCAGGATTTTATGTTAATGATTACGGCAAGAAAACTGAAGGGGCTTCCGGAGAATTGGGAAAGTCGAAGGTTGAAGAGTCAGCTAAGAGTGTAGGAGAGGAAGGCCGAGGCCGTAAGGCCGCGACCGGAAGTTCGGAAGGGCGGAAGGACGGAAGTTCGGAACAAGCAAAAAAAGAAAGTTCAAAACAGGAAAAATCAAAAAAAGAAAGTGTACCTGTAAAAAAGGAGTCAAAAGGTGATAAGTAACACACTTGATAAAAAATGGCAGGAATTGTGGGCTGCCCGGGAACTTTTCCAAGCTGATGATTATTCAAAAAAAATTAAATATTATGTTTTGATGATGTTTCCGTATCCCTCCGGCAGCTGGCTGCATATGGGGCATTGTAAAAACTATATTATAGGGGATGTTATCTCAAGGTATAAAAAAATGCAGGGCTTTAATGTCCTTCATCCCATGGGTTGGGACGCTTTTGGTTTACCGGCGGAGAATGCCGCGATAAAGAACAACATTCATCCCGGAGAATGGACCGATAAGAACATAGAGGTAATGAAAAAACAACTCAAAAAAATAGGCATCTGCTATGATTGGAGCCGGGAGATCACAACCTGCGCTCCGGATTATTATAAATGGTCCCAGTGGTTGTTTCTAAAGTTTCTTGAGAAGGGGTTGGCATATAAGAAGACTAAAAAAGCAAACTGGTGCCCAAAGTGCTTAACTGTAATGGCTAATGAAGAGGTTGTAGACGGGGTATGCTGGCGTTGTAAGACGGAGGTAGCACAAAAAGAACTCGAGCAATGGTTCTTCAAAATCACGGATTACTCCGATAGGCTGCTAGACGATATAAAAAAATTGAAAGGCTGGCCGGAAAAAGTAAAAATAATGCAGGAGAATTGGATAGGCAAATCCTATGGTGTGGAACTGGATTTTAAAATTGAAAACTCCCCCGCCGGAGAAAAAATTTCTGTCTATACGACGCGGGTGGATACTATTTTTGGCGTTACCTACCTGGTTATAGCCCCGGAGCATCCTTTAGCGCAAAAACTTGCAAGAGGCACAAAATATGAGGCGCCGCTTAAAGAGTTTGCGGCTAAACTTAAAAGACAGTCGGAAATCTCCAGGACCTCTGACCTTACCGAGAAGGAAGGTTTGTTTATCGGGGCTTATGCCATAAATCCGTTTAATGGCGAAAGGGTGCCCGTCTATGCGGTCAACTATGTGATTATGGAATATGGCACGGGCGCGGTTATGGCGGTTCCGGCCCATGATCAGAGAGATTTTGATTTTGCGAAAAAATACAATCTTCCGGTCAAAGTGGTTATTCAAAAGCCTGATAACAACGGGCGGCCGGCAGCGGATTTAACCGAGGCCTATATTTCCGAAGGTATTCAGGTAAATTCAGGAGAATTTGACGGGAAGAAAAATACAGAAGCTATTGCTTTGATGTCTGAATACGCCGAAAAGAACAAAATTGGCAAAAAAACAATAAACTTTAAGCTGCGTGACTGGTTGATTTCCCGGCAGCGTTACTGGGGTGCCCCCATACCTGTGATTTATTGCGATAAATGCGGCATCGTCCCGGTGCCGGAGAAAGATTTGCCGGTAAAACTTCCGTTTGTTGCTGATTTTCAACCAAAAGGCGGGGTTTCTCCTCTGGCTGCCATAAAAGAATTTGTAGAAGTGCCCTGCCCCAAGTGCGGCGGTGCGGGTAAAAGAGAGACGGATACCATGAACACTTTTATCTGCTCTTCCTGGTACTTTCTCAGATTCTGTGACCCAAAAAATGACAATGCGGCTTTTGATATTGAAAAAATAAAGTACTGGATGCCTGTTGACCAATATGTCGGAGGAATAGAACACGCTATACTGCATTTGCTTTACGCCAGGTTTTTTACGAAGTTTCTTTTTGATCTTAAACTTATAAACTTTGACGAACCCTTTGTGAACCTTTTTACGCAGGGTATGGTTCTCAAAGACGGGCAAGTTATGAGCAAATCCAAAGGGAATACCGTGGAAGCCGACCCTTTGATAGAGAAATATGGAGCCGATACGGTCAGGGGTTTTGTTCTGTTTGCAGCCCCTCCGGAAAAAGAAATGGAATGGAACGATAAAGGAATTGAAGGTATATGGAGATTTTTAGGCCGCATAGAAAGGTTTATAGATAATACCCTGCCGCTTATAAAAGATGCCGGGCCTGTCGTGCCAAAACAACTTCCTAAAGAACTCAAGGCTTTCTATATTACTCTGAATAAAACCATTAAAAAAGTAAAAGAAGATGTAGAGAGAGAATTTCATTTTAATACGGCAATAGCCGCTCTCATGGAGTTTGTTAATTTTCTTTATGCTTTTGAACCTTCGGAGGAGCAAAAAAACTCAAAGGAATACAGAGCTTTGCTCAGACTGTCTTCCGAAGATATACTTCTACTTCTTGCTCCTTTTACGCCGCATATTTGCGAGGAGTTATGGGAACGCCTGGGTCATAAAGAAAGTATATTTTTAAACAGATTACCGGAATTTGATCCTGCTTTTGTGATAGCGGAAGAAAAGGAAGTGCCTGTCCAGGTAAACGGGAAATTGAGGGGAAGAATAATCATTTCCGCAGGCACCTCTAAAGAAGAGGCGCTTGCCCGGGCCGGAATTCTCCCAACGGTTATTGCCGCTATAGCGGGAAAAAAAGTTGTAAAAATCATATATGTTCAGGATAAATTAATTAACTGGGTGGTGTTATGAAAGAAAACGAGATAAGCCAATTTAAATACAACTTCCTTAACCTGCGCTGGCTGATAGTCATTGCCGCCGGCTATATGGCTGTTTTTTCGGCTGAACACAGCGTATTTACAGAGGTCAACTATATTAATGCTCTGGTGCTATTTTTTATACTTTCAAATATATTTCTCTATTTTTTGAGCCCCGAATTTTTTAAAAGCAGAAACTTTCGTTATTTTGTTTTTTTGGGGGACATTGTTTTTGTGACTCTGGCCATATATCTAACCAAGAGCGGTAGTACTGATTTTTTTCTCCTCTATTTTCTTGTGATAGTAATTACGGCTCTGGGAAAGGATCTGAAAGCAAGTATTATTGCGACCGTTGTAGCCTCTCTTCTTTATTTCTGGATCATAATGAAAAAAGATGCGGATGTAAATCTTTATGACGCTAATATTTATATGAGAATACCATTTCTTTTTGTAGTGGGACTTTTTACCGGCTTTCTCTCGGAGACCGTAAAGAAAGAAGAATCACATGTCAAGGATCTCCGGCTTATTCTGGCTATAACGGATGTTGTGAACGAAAATATGGATTACAATGTTATGGTAAAACTTCTGGAACCGTTTTTTAAGAAGATGGAGGTTGTTTCGGATTGGGAGATAGGGGTATTTAATGAAAACACGGCAACCTTTAAGCTTCTTCGCGCCGGTACGGAGGTGGTTGCGAGAGACCTGGAGCCGGAGATAGTGGAAAGACTCATCAATAAAAGCGAAGTTTACAGAGGCGAGCGCTATATCTATTTTCCTCAGACAAGGGAGAAGAAAGCTTCGGGTTTTTTAAGAATAGAGCCTGTTAGTTTTGAAAAATTCTTCTCTCAGGATCAGGACTTGTTTATGACGCTGGCCGGAGAATTTGCCATTGCTTTGGAACGAGACAGGCTTTATGAACAAATAAAAAATCTTGCAAACTCAGACAGATTAACGGAACTTTACAACTATGGTTATTTTCTTGAACAAGCTGACAATAAAATTGCGGAAAACAGAGATTTTGCGGTCATAATGATAGACCTGGATAATTTCAAGGCCTATAACGACACTTACGGACATATGTCAGGAAATATCTATCTTCGAAAATTGGCAGGTATTTTAAAAAGGGAATTTAAAGATTGCCTTCTTGCCCGTTATGGTGGCGATGAATTTGTTGTTTTACGGGAAGGCAATAATGAAGACCTGCCAGGTTTTCTTGAAAATATAAAAAGCAGTACGGATGCCGAATTTACCGGTTACATGGACAGAGTAAAAGTCACTATGAGCATAGGCTATGCCTATTACCCTAAGGACGGTAAATCAGCGGAAGAGGTTATAGTTGTTGCTGATCAAGGTCTCTATAAAGCAAAGCAGACAGGTAAAAACAAGATCGCATATCTTAATTAGTTTTGAATATTTTGTTTTATGAATAATAAAATAGTGCTATGAGTGATAATGAATTGCGGCGTTTAAAAATTTACTTAATCCTTTCCGCAACTGATTACTTAGCGCACAAAACATATTCCGGTGTAGGGGAGTATGTTGTTGAAATCTCGTTAAAATATAAGTACAATAGGTATATTAGCAGGGAGGAACTATGAAAAAAATATCATATTTATTTATGACCGCTATGTTTACCGGGGCATTGCTTATTTCAGGGTGTTCATCTATGAAGCCGAAAATAGCGTCTTCTATTAAGAAAATAGCCATACCGGTGGTTAGTAATGGTACCTCACAATATGGTATAGATACAGATATAACAGATATTATAATAAAACAGTTTTTAATAGACGGGCGCCTGCAGGTGGTGCAAAAAAGTCAGGCGGATGCGCTAATAGAGGGAACCTTGAGACAATACCAGCTGCAACCGCTAGCCTATGATGTTAACGGTGTTATTATTTCTTATCGTGTAAAGATAATCCTCGATATTAAATATACAAATCTTCAAACAGGCAAAATGGAATGGGAGCAAAAAGAGGTTGGCGGTCTTTCCGGGGGCGCTACCACTTTTATGGTCTCGGGGACTAATATAGAAACCGAGTTTGCCGCCAGGCAGAGAATTTACCGTAGTCTGGCCGAGGGTATTGTTAACAGGGTCATCTATGGCTGGGAAAATTACTAGGCCGGTTTCACCGGTCTATCTTGTTGCGGGGAATGACGAGTATAACAAGGAAAAGAAGATTAAAGAAGTAGTAAAAAAAACAATGCCCGCCGAGAACCGTGATTTAAACTACCTGGACCAGGATTGCGCCGGTCAAAAAGATTTTATCTTTGACTTTGACTCTGCCGTAAACACTGTTCCCTTTCTTGCCGACAAGCGCGTAGTCGTGCTCCGCAATTTCGAAAATCTCGCCAAAGAATTAAAAAAAGAGCTGCAAGAATATGTCGAAGACCCTGCTGAGTATACAGTCCTTATTCTGGTTACCAAAGATGTGAAAAAAACCGATTTTCTTGATATAGCCCAGTATAAAAATCTGTGTAAAATTATAACACCTGACACCTATTACCGGCTGTATGCGAAAGATCTCGCTGCTGAGGTCAGAAAAAAATTCACTCAGCTTGGGAAAAGTATATCCGACGAGGCCTGTGATATTATGGTGGAAAGGGTAGGAAGTAATATGCGGGACCTTGATTCGGAGATTGAAAAGATAGGTCTGTATATTGGTCAGAAAAAAAATATAGAAGAAAGTGATGTTCTTTTCCTCGTAAGCGGGGTCGATGTCAAAAGCGTTTTTGATCTTATAAATGCTATTACAGGAAAAAATTTGTTAAGAGCCTTGAAACTACTCAATGAAATATTTTATGCAGACGGCTACGCCGGACCACTGGTTGTCGGGGCGGTCTACTCTCATTTTAAAAAGGTTTGGATGACCAGGGCTCTCTTGCGTGAGGGGCTTTCAGCCGGAGATGCTATGGCCCATCGGCTTGGGGTTAGTCCCTATTTTGTCGGTGATTTTATAATAGAAGCAAAAAAAATGGACGAGAAAACTCTAAGCAGATATTTTAAGGCGCTTGCAATAGCGGATGACGAAGCAAAAGGCGGTGCCGGCAGCGGCAAGTTACCTGTGCAGATAATGGAAAAGATGGTTTACTCAATGCTGGAGAAATAAGGAAACAAATTATCTCTCCGGCAAGGTATCAAAATAGAAAAGCCGCAGGAGTTTTAATCCAACGGCTTTATAAAAAACTAAATAATGCTACTTCTTAAGTGATTTTACAAACTTTGTGTATCTGGATATCTTTCTCGCACCGGTATTTTTCGGGAGAAGATTCTTAAGGGTTGCTCTTTGGATTGAAGGAATAAGTGTTTTTAGCAACTTGGCCGCGACTTCATAGTCTTTTAAACTTAGAAGGTGTTTCTCGGTTGTCCTTAATTTTTGCTTGGCTGACCTGTTAACAAGCGTCATTTTCCTGGTCTTTCTTGCTGCTTTTATCGAAGATTTTAATAACGGCAACTTACACCTCCATAGATTTTGTGTTCGTCAATATAATACCCGAGTAATATAGCAAAAATAAGGGCCCTAGTCAAGGCAATTTGCTTGATGTTTGGAGGGTTAGAGGATTGGATGCTTGGCAAGTAAAAAAAGTAAGAATTATACGCCTAAAAGGTCCGAAGATAGGCAAGGTTTCTCAAGGACATCTTTGGCAGATAATGTAATAAACGAGAGGTCGGTTTACCCGCAAATCCTTTGGTTCAGGCGGGGAGGATAAGACTTGAACGAAAAGACAAAAATAATAGGGAAATCGGCGGGGATAATGACCCTGGCAACCGGTCTAAGCCGGATTCTCGGGCTTATTCGGGACCAGCTAAATGCCGCTTTATTTGGAACCGGGCTGATTTCCGATGCATTTTATGTCGCTTACCGGATACCTAATATGTTCCGGGACCTCCTGGCTGAAGGCGCGCTAAGCTCTGCTTTTGTGCCTGCATTTATGGACTACATAAACAAAGGTGGCAGGGAAGAAGGCTACCGGCTTGCCAATGTTGTTATCTCTGTTTTATGCATCCTTTTTTCTGTTTTGATAATTCTCGTTTATCTCTTTACGCCTTTTCTTATTAAGGTTATTGCGCCCGGTTTTCTTATGGAGGGTGTGCGCCTGGCAGTTTTATTGACCCGGATACTTTTTCCTTTTATTGCCTTCATGGGTTTTGCCACCGTAATTATGGGAATGTTGAATTCGGAGGGGCATTTTACCGTACCGGCACTTGCTCCTGCTGCCGGCAATATTGTAATGATAATAACAGGCTGGCAGCTCTGTCCTCTTTTTTCCGGTAAACCGGAAGCACAGGTGCTGGTTTGGTCCTATGGGGCTCTTTTTTCAGGCCTGCTCCAGCTTCTTATTCAACTGCCTGTAATTTATAAAAAAGGTTTCAAATTTAAATTTAAAGTAAACTTTAAAGAGCCCGGCATCCGCCAGATGGCAAGAATGATGGCGCCGGCAATCTTTTCTAATTCCGTAGGCCAGATAAATGTAGTATTCGTAAATACTTTTCTTGCTTCCCTGCTCGGGGCCGGTGTAATTTCTTATATTTACTACGGCTTCCGGCTGATGCAGCTGCCCATCGGCCTCTTTGGTGTGGCCATCGCCACGGCCTCCTTTCCGATGTTTGCTTCTTTTATTTCGCAGGGGAAGACAAAAGATGCCGTGGAAACTATCTCCACCTCAACCCGGCTTTCTTTGTTTATTACTCTGCCTGCGACTCTGGGGCTGGTAGCTTTGAGTTACAGGGTGACGGATCTTCTATTCCGGCACGGTAACTTTACGGAGGAAGCAACCCGGGCAACTTCAGAGATAACGATCTATTATGCGCTGGGCCTTTCCTTACTGTCTTTAAATAAGATATTTACGCCCGCGTTTTTTGCGTTGAAAAAATCGGCAATCCCGGTGTTTTCCGGTATTGCGGCAATAGTTATAAACATTTTTTTCAGCATTATGCTTATGGAGTCCATGGGCTATGCTGCCCTGCCTCTGGCAAATACTATTTCAACTCTTTTGAATTTTTTACTCTTGTTTTATTTTTTGAGAAAGGTTATGGGGCCGCTCGGGGGAAAAAGTATTATTAAAACTTTCTTTAAAGTCCTGCTGGCTTCGTCTTTAATGGCTCTTGTTGTCCGGGGTTCTTCGGAGGGGCTGGCGGTGCTTTTTCCTGAGATTACTTTGAGCCAGAGGTTACTTACTGTATTTCTTCCCATAGCGCTGGCTTTACCGGTTTACCTGGGTCTGGCTCGGCTGTTAAAAATCGAAGAAGCTAGAATGTTCACGGAAGCTGTCTTCAAAAAGTTTAAGCGGGGTAAATAAATGAAAACAAAAATTCTACTACTAATGCTAATTATGGGCGGCGCTGTTTTTGCGGACGAAGTCTGCGAACTTGCGCTTTTGAACGGGAGAGTTATAGATCCGGAGAGCGATACGGATATTGTAAGAAATATAGGCATAAAAGCAGGAAAAATATTCTATCTGGGAACTGAAGCGGTAGAGACAAAAAAAACGATTGATATAGCCGGGTTGGTGGTAAGTCCCGGTTTCATAGACTTTTTATCCTATGACCAAAACGGAACAGGAGAATATTATAAGGCCGCTGACGGTGTTACTACCAACCTTTCGATGCACGGGGCCTCGATGGTGAATTTTGAAAAGTATTTTGAAAACACAAAAAACAAACTTTATCTGAATCAGGGCGGAGCCATAAGTCAAATACGCCTGAGATACTCTGTCGGGCTTATGGATGCTTATCAAAAACCGAGCACGGTGCAGATACAGAGTATGTGCGAGCTGGCAGAAAAGGCTTATGCTAACGGAGCCTTAGGCCTTAATCTAAGTACCGAGTATCTTCCCGGCACTACTTTTGAAGAAGAGCTTGAACTTGCAAAAGTCACAAAAAAGTGGAATGCGCTCATGACGGGACACATCAGATATTCTACTATGTTTGATAAAAAAACAAATATTGATGCTATCCGGGAGGTCATCGAGCTGGTAAGGCAGACCGGCGTTTCTTTTCAGATAGATCATATAAACAGCACCGGGGGTACTTTTTCCATGGCGGCCTCGCTTGATCTTATAAAAAAAGCAAATGAAGAAGGTCTGGATATAACTCTCGATATGTACCCTTATGACTCCTGGGCCACTTATTTGGCCTCCGCCAGATTCGACGGCGACTGGCAAAAAAGGTTTCAAATAACCTATAAAGATCTCCAGATTGCGAATCAGCCGGAACGCCTGACTGAAGAAAAATTCAAAACTATTAAAAAAATGAAGGCTCCTTATAATAATCCTCTTACGGTGGCTTATGCTGTTCCCGAAAAAGACATTGTCACGGCTCTTTTATTTCCGGGGATGATTATCGGAAGTGACACAATAATAGAACCGGATAAAAATAACCATCCTCGCGGAGCCGGCTGCTATGCCCGCTTGTTTCAGAAATATGTCAAAGAAACAAAACTATTAACACTAACGCAGGCCATAGCTATGTGCAGCTACTATCCGGCCCGGCGGCTTGAAGGAGTCTCCTCTGCAATGAAGAATAAAGGCAGGATTAAAGAGGGTGCGGACGCTGACCTTGTAATATTTGATCCGGAAAAAATCAAAGAAAAAGCGACCGTAGAAAGTCCGGGGGAATACTCCGAGGGTATTGAGATGGTTCTGGTGAACGGCCGGATAGTAAAAGATAACGCGGGTATTGTAAAAGGGATTTTTCCGGGAAAGCCCGTTAAGAGGGATAGTTCTTATTTCACTTTAAAAAAATCACCGGCTACTCTTCCGGCAGAAGTTAAAAAGGTTAAACGGATAGAAATAACCCCTGTAGATAAGGGGCTCCTTTCAGGGGAAAAGCAGATAACTTCTGAAAAAACGGCGCCATTGCCTGCTTCGCCAATTACAGGAGAAAAATAAATATGTGCCGGGATGAACGGATTTTTACGGTCAGAGTCAAGCCGGGTCAAGTGAAGATCACTTACTCAAAAAAAGGAATAAGGGAAATATCTTTTCCGTCAAGAGCGGTAACGAAGCCCGATGGAATTAAACCGCCGGTTTTTATAAAAAAAACCGGAAAGCAGTTGCAGGCCTACTATAGCGGCAAAAAAATTAAATTTACCTGCCCCTTGGATCTTTCGGGTTTCGGAGAATTTGAAGTCGCTGTCTGGAAAAAGACAGATTCTATCCCGTTTGGAGAAACAAGGTCTTACGAATGGATAGCAAGGCATCTTGGCAGGCCAAAAGCCGCAAGAGCCGTAGGAAATGCCCTGGGTAAAAATCCCGTTCCGGTTCTTATTCCCTGCCATAGAGTAATAAAGAAAGACGGCAGTTTAGGCGGTTTTGGCGGCGGAACAGCCTGGAAAAAGTATCTGTTAAAGTTAGAATCACCGAACAAAGTCAAAAAAAGTGTGACAGTCACACTGTGACTGTCACAAAGGGACAGACTCAAAAAATGATAATAATTACAGGGGAATTGATTGTCTAAGAAAGCTATTGCCAAAGTTTTGCTTGTATTTGGGATTGTCGGGCTTCTATTTATCTATTTAGTTAAACCGGGAGGGGATGGTATTTATCCGAAATGCCCCACAAGAATATTTATGGGTTTGAATTGTCCAGGCTGTGGAACCTTGCGGGCGGTGCATAGCTTGCTCCATCTCAATTTTAAAGAAGCGGTGAAGTTTAATCTCCTGCTCGTGGTGCTTTTGCCGGTTCTGATTTATGGTATCACGGTATATCTTGCGGAAGCGCTCTTTTCAAAGAAACTCCCGGATGTTTTTAATAATAGGGTGTTTTTGTGGGTTATAATAGTTTTGATAATAGTATTTACGGTGCTACGAAATATTCCGTTTTATCCGGCAGGATAAAACGAAGTTCATAAAGTCTTTAAAGTTTACAAGATTTCTTTGTTTTCTTTTTGTCAGTTTTATTTCGAATTTCGAGCTTAAAATTTCGAATTTGTTCTTATGTTGTCTGCCTGCGATGAGAGCTTGTCACTGGCGGAGAATCCTTTTCAAGGAGAGTCTATGTTCTGTCGAAAATGCGGTTCTAAAAATGACGACAATGCGTGGAAGTGTGTTACCTGTGGCGCGGATATGCATGAACTGCGGCAGGAAAAGGTAAAGCCTAAGAACTATATGGTTTTTTCTGTCTTGCTCCTGCTTTCCTGTATCCCTACGGCCCTGATTTCTTTTTTCTATGGCCTCAGGGTAAATAAAAGTTTTCTTAACGGAAATTATGACGAGATGGAAACCTATTCCCAAAAAGCAAAAATGTGGGTCTGGATCTCTTTTGCTCTCGGGATAATAATAACGCTGATTTCTATTCCTTACCTCTTGCAATTATATAGCCAGATAAATGCGGGAATGGAGAAACAAATAAAGGATTTGCTCAGGGAATAAGTATTTTACAGCGAAAAGCGGTTAAAATGCAATTTTTAGTCATATAAAAAGTATTTTTGCCAAAGTTTTAAGAAAAGCAATTATTTATAGAAAGTATAAAAATGAGTATAAATAAAACAAAATCGTCTTTTAATTAATATTAATGCTGACAGGTAAAGAGTTACGCATAAACAGAAACATGAAATTTAGTAATATCTCCTTACTCCTTTGTTATCAGTACAATTTTATCGGACAAAAACGTTTAAAATCTTGACAATTTCTCAATATTTATATATAATTTGATAGGATTATGCGTAGTGGAGGTTTTGTGGCAGATGATATGAGTTTGCCGCCTAGGCCGAAAGGCGGAAAAAATAAAAACAGAATTACTGAGCTTTCCGCACCGATTTTTCATAAACAAGGCATCGCTGGATCCGCTCCACCCAATAAAAACATTGCAACAGCTCCCGTTTTAAAAAAATCCTTTTCTAAAACACCTCTTTCCCTGCAGAGAGAAAAAGAACTTGCCGATAAACTTTTAACCACGCAAAGCAACCTGCAAAGGAAAGATTTGGAAATAAATGAGATAAAAGAAAAGAGCGGCCGGAAGCTCGAAGAGTTCAGGCTCAGGTTTGAGGCGCAAAAGAACGAACTCAAAAAAGAGTTAGACACCTACAAAAACCGGCTGGCTAAAGAAAAAGAAGACTGGAATAAACTTATTATAGAAAAAGAGTCGGAGGTCCGGCGTATTCGCGGGGCTTTAACCGGCAAGGATAAAGTTGTAAGTGAAAAGATTCAGGAAGCGGAGTCAGAAATAAAAACCAGGCTCAACCGGGAATATTCCCGGGCCATGGAAGAAAAGAAATTGCTTGAAAAAAGGAATACTGAGCTGGAAGGCCGTCTTAAGGAGCTAGAGGGCGGCTGGAAGAGAAAAGAACAGGAAGTAAGAGACCTGCAGGAAAAAGCGCTCAAAGAGCTTAAAGACGCAGAAGAACGGCTGCAGGAAGAGCGGGAGAAAACCTGGCTCAGGACTTTAAGATCCAAAGAGGATGAAATAAATTCCTTGAAGGTGGAGATAAATCTGCAGGATTCCAAACTACGCTCTGTGCTTGAGAAAAAACAATCCGAGCTTAAAGAAATGGGCGATAGTTCCGACCGGGCTATACGGGAAAAGTCGGAATTGATTAATAAAGAGAAAGAAGGTATTCTTGAAGCCCTGGCGGGAAAAGAAAAGGAGATTGCCGCGCTCAAAGAGTCCTATCTGGACCGGGAGAAATATTTTTTAAATAAAGTTGAAGAAGTCGAGATGGACGGAAAGTTGGCGCTTGCCAAGTTTGACCAGGAACTCAAAGAACGCGAAAAAAATCTCTGGGTGGAGCGCGAGGAATGGATAACGGTACTGAAAGCCCAGTTTAAGGAAAAAGAAAAAGACCTGAAAGAGTCGGTGGAAAAAGAAAAAACGGCGCTTAAAGAAAGGGAAGGTGTTTTCGGGCAGGAGCGGGAAAAATTACTGATTCTGCTCAACACCAAAGATGCAGAAATAAAAGTTATCAATTTAGAATTAAGAAAAGTCCTGGAAAACCGCGCGGCCGAGATGGAGTCTTTACGCCGGGAAATAGCTGCCGCTTCAAAGATAAAGCAAGAAGAGCTTGAAAGCATACGCAAGGAATATATAAGAGTAATCGAGGGCCGGGAAAAAGAAATTGAATTGCTGAAGTCGGAATTAAGAGGAGTACTGGCTGCTAAGGAAAAAGAGACGGCGGCCGCGCAAAACGACGCAAAAGCCCGTGTTGAAGCGAAAGAGAAGGAAAATGTTTTATTGATACGGGAGTTTTTAGACAAGGAAGCGGAACTCCGGCGCCGGGTCTCGGAATATGAAGCGCGGGCCACAGAAGCGGTAAAAAAGGTCGTCGATAACGAAGAGCTTTGGAAACAGCGCATAGTACTTAAAGAAGCAGAACTTGCGGATATCAGGCAGGCTCTTTTACGGCACGAAGAGGCTTTTAAAGGAATACTTGAATCAAAAAAAGTCGAAGTAGAAGAAGCCAAAGCAGGTTTTCTCAAGGAAAAAGAAGTGTGGGCGGAAAAAATAGCTCTTAAAGACTATGAGCTTTCCGGAGAAATGGCCAAGAAAGAACAGGAGATAAGCTTCCTGTCTGAAAAAATCAAAAAAAATGAAGAGGACTGGACGACCCGCCTGGAAGCTCAAACAAAACAATTTTATTCTAAACTCTCTGAAAAGGATGAAATCACCTATAAACACATGGAAGAGAACCGTGCTCTGCTTCTAAAGCTGCAGGCGGAAGGCGGTGCTCTTATCAGAAAAGAGCAGGAATACCGGCTTTTTGTTTCTCAATTTGAAGAAAAGGAAAGGCAATTTAAAAAACTTGTGGAAGATCAGGTCGCGGTAATAAGAGAGCTTGAAGAAGAAAGGGCTCTCGAGTACACAAAGAGCCGGGAGCATATTAGGCTTCTTGAAAATACCATTAATGAAAAGGATACGGAAAAACGGCGGCTTGAAAACGAACTGAAAGCCAAAAGTAATGTTATTTTTGAAAGAGAAGAAAATATAAGGGAGCTGGGCCATAAAATCAGGCAGCTGGAACATGACAAAGAGATGCTGCAGGAAGATCTGGAAAGAAGTAAGGCCGAGATTGGCAGGGTAAAAGAAGTTGCGCCGCTGGAACACAATAACCTGAAACAGGATTACGAAAAGCTTCAGCGTATGCTCGAAGAAAAAAATTCCGTCATAGATAATTTAAGGGTTTCTCTGGGCAGGCTAAATGAGGAGAACACCAGAGTAGAGAGCGAATACAATCTTGAAAACACAAATAAGTTATTCCTTAACGCCGAGTTAGAACGGCTGCGCAAGGAACTTAGGGCTCAAGTTGAGCTTTCTTCGGGCGCTGCACTTCCGGTGCAGCTATCAGATAAAGAAACTATCATCCGGAGCCTGAATGATACAATTGTTAAGGTAGAGAAAGAAAAGGCCGCTATGAAGGACCTTATTCTGGAGAAGAGCGAAAAAGAGGAAGTAAGAAATAAAGAGTTCAAAGAGTTTATGGATTCCATCTCTAATTTAACGGAAGATAAAAATAAGTTAGAGTTAAAACTGGCAGGTCTGGATTCTGACCGCCAAACTGTCATTAGCGAGCTTTCTGCTGCACAAAGTGAAATAGAACGGCTTAAAAACGAGTCCTATGAAACACACCAGGCCTATGAATTAAGACTGGAAGCCGAAAAAAGCAAACTTGCGGCGGCTCTTCAGAAAGTAAAAGAGGAGACAGAGGAATTTAAGCGCCTTTCTTCTTCTGGTTTTGACCAGGGAAAAAACACTCTTTTCGAGGATATTAACAGATTAAAAGCCGAGGTTATTAATAAGGAGAATGTTTTAGAGTCTGTTAAGATAGAGAATCAGAGAAAGCTTGAAGAACAGCGGCGGAAACTGGAAGAGGAATTTAATGAGAAAATACACCAAAAGGATGAAACCGTACTGGCTTTCGAAGAGCGCATCGGGCAGCTTAAAGAAGAAATTGAAAAGCGCGACAGCGAGTTATCCCGCATAAACGGAAGCATTGATACCAATCTGTCCCGGTTGGAAGAACAGAACCGTGGTATAGAAGAACTTAAAAAAGATATTTCTGTCGCAGGTGAAAATCTCCGTGCGGCGAAAGAAGAAACATTAAGGGCGGCGGAGCTGCTGAAAAATAAAGAGATGGAAAATCAGAAGCTCCAGATAGAAATGGGCGGCCTGGTTACACGGACGGAAGAGCTTTCGAAGGTGGCGGCAGAAAAAGATGCCAGGTTCTTGGAGCTTAATGCCGACCTTAGCGGCAAGATAGAAGCTCTGGCGGAAGCGCTTAAAATAAAAGAAAGAGACCTGGAAACGGCGAAAGCAAAAGTTTCTGAGTTTGAAAAGAGAATTGTTAATGACTACGAAATGAAAGAAGAAGAGTTGAAACTTGCAATCAGCCGGTTACAGATGCAAATGAAAGAAATTAACAACAGGTACGAGACAGAAATTAAAGCCGAAAAACAAAAAATCCAATCCCTGCAGGCGGAGTACGCATTAAGAGAAGTACAATGGAGCTCCCAAAAAGAAAAAGAAAAAGAGGTTCGGGGGCAGATGGCGGATATGGAAGCAACCATTGCCCGTTTGAATAATGATTCGGAAGCCAAACGCAAACAGTTCCAGGCGGAATTGGAAAATTCTGCCTCAAAAATAAAAGAATTTGAAAGCAGAGTTAAAGTATTTGAAGGTCACATTATTGCGCTGGAAGGCAATATAAGCGTACTTGAAAACCGGGTGACAGTCCTTGATGCCGAAAACAACACTTTGGCCTCGCAGGTGATAAAAGAAACTGAGGAAAAAGAAAAGCTTTTAAAGAAGCATTCCGAAATTGAAAGAAAACTAAAGGACCTGAGTGTTTCTCTTAAGGGGCTTCGAAGCCGGTTTAAATTTGTTCTCTGGCTATGGTATCCAAACGAACCGAGATAAAAACTGAGGACGGAAGGCAGAGGACAGTGGTCCGGCAAACTCTAAAACGAAATTAGCTTAAAGAAAAATTTGGAATCAAGCTATGAGGAAAATATGCAGGCCAAAGATAAAATAATAGTCGCGCTTGATTATTCGCAGGAGCAAGAGGCTTTAAGTATGGCGGCCCGTGTGGCGCCTTATGCCGGTATTTTTAAAGTGGGTTTTGAGCTCTTCATTTCTGCGGGCCCTTCAGTTATCTCAAAAATTCACGCTTTTGGGGGCAAGGTTTTTTTGGATCTAAAGCTTCATGACATTCCCAACACGGTAGCCAGAGCGGCTCTTTCCGCTTCTGCTTTGCAGGTGCATATTTTCAATGTTCACGCCTCCGGCGGATTTGAGATGATGCAAAGAACCGCCTTGGAAGTTGGGAAAACAAAAAATCCTCCGCTGCTTATCGGAGTCACCGTCCTGACCAGTATGGACTCAAAAACCCTTAAAAAAGACTTAAATATAGATTTATCCGCCGCAGAGCAGGTCGTGCATCTGGCAAAACTTGCAAAAAAGGCCGGACTGGGAGGGGTTGTTGCCTCCGGCGAAGAAATAACCCGGATAAAAGAGAATTGCGGAGCTGGTTTTAAAATTATTGTTCCCGGGGTCAGGCCTTCCTGGTCTGAAAAAAACGACCAGAAAAGAGTCGTTACACCGAAAGAAGCCATAGAAAGAGGCGCGGATTATATTGTTGTCGGCCGGCCTATAACCGGAGCAGACAATCCCGCAGAAGCCGCGAAAAAAATACTGAAAGAAATCAGTTAAATGTAAATTCCAAGATCAATCCGCCCAAAAGAATGGCGAACTAAACAAGATCGTTGAAGAACATCTTCTCAAAACCAACTAAAAATAGGTAATAATCTTTTAATATTTATGTTAATATATTACGACGCTATTGTTTAGAATTTAGTGTTTTGATCTTAGAATTTGAACTAATTGGGGGTTTTATGTTGTCTAACGGAGATGTTTTGGAGATCTTTAAAAAGTCTGGCGCTCTATTAGAGGGCCATTTCAAATTGACCAGCGGGCTTCATTCCGGCCAGTATCTTGAGAAGTTCCAGGTGCTGCAGTGGCCGGAGTATACCGGTCTCCTTTGTAAAGAAATTGCGGAACGCTTTAAAAATGATAATATAGGTGTGGTGGTCGGGCCTGTGACCGGAGGAATTATTCTTGCTTATGAAACCGCAAAGAATCTCGGGGTGAGGGGAATCTTCACCGAAAGGGAAGAGGGGAAAATGACTTTGAGACGGGGTTTCAAGATTAATCCCGGCGAAAGGGTGCTTATTGTTGAGGATATAATAACAACCGGAGGTTCTGTATTGGAAGTTATAGAAGCACTTAAAACCACCGGAGCCAATATTGTCGGTGTGGGGCTTCTGGCGGATCGCAGCGGCGGCAAAATAGATTTTGGAGTGAGAAAAGAAGCTTTACTTACAATGAAAGTAGAAAACTACCAGGCAGAAAAATGTCCTTTGTGTGCGAAAGGCGTGCCTTTAACCAAAAGAGGTAGTAAAAAATAAACGCCATCACCGGTAAAATTGCGGTTGCTAATTCTCCAGGTTGAGCCATTTAATTTCGGCTTGCGTTAATTCCAGATCGAGTGCCGCCATGGTTCCTGCCATTTCAAAAGGACTTCTCGGACCTATAAGAGCATAGATCGGGAATTTTTGGGCAAGGACATAAGCCGCGGCAATGGTTACCGGCTGTACGCTCTTCTTTTTAGCGAGTTCTTTAGCCCGTTCTAACTTTTTGAAGTTATCTTCACGGTACCAGCTTTTTACCAGATCTTTGTCGGATCTGTCTTTAGGGTCTGCCCTGCCGGAAAAGAAACCTGCCGCCTGGCTGGACCAGGAAAAAAGCGGGAACTGATTTTTTTCAAACCACTTTTTTGATTCTTCATCCGAAGAGGAGATACAGCCGGCCCACACCGGTTCCACCAGCGCGGCGAGGCTGAAATTATTGCTTATTGCCGAGAAGCCCGTTTTGTTTTTTCCTTTTGCGTATTTGTTAGCTTCCTCAATTCTGGCTATGGACCAGTTTGAACCGCCGAAGGCTCTCAGGAATCCTTTTTCTTTTAATTCATTCAAGACCTCAATAAATTCTGCGACCGGTATTAACGGGTTGTCCCGGTGTAACATATACAGGTCCACATATGGCGTTTTCATCCTGTCCAGAGATTCAAAAAATTGAAGCTTTAAATCTTTCGGGTTACAGGCGGGCGTATGCGCGCCCTTGGCCAGGATCACTACCTTTTCTCTGATATTTCTGTTCTTTATCCACTGCCCGAGGGCCAGGTCGGAGATTCCGCCTCCGTAGATGTGGGCTGTATCGAAACAATTTCCGCCATACCTGAAGAATTCATCAAAAAGCAGATGGGCTGTTACCCTGGACGAGACTGAGCCATCCATCATGGAACCCATGACGATCCGGGAGATCTTTTTATTTATTCCCGGTACTTCGCCGTATTTCATCCTGTTTGTCTTTCTTGCTAAAAGCGGCCGTCTGTCGGCGGTAGCTATTTCTGCGCCGGCTTTTTCACAATCATAAAAGAAATTAAAACCTGTTCTCCATTGATCCAGGGTTTTCATATTTCCGAGAGAATCCTCCGGGGTCATTGCGGGCGAAACCGCTTTAAGTTCTTTTATATAATTTGCCGCCGTGTCGGCTTCAATACCGTAAAGATTTTCGCTTTTGTCGTAGTCTATTTCTCCGGTTTTCCCTGCTTTCGTGAGAAGGATCTTCCCGTCGCAAAACCAGGGGGAAGTGAGTTCTATACTGCCTTCTGAACCATAGATCCGGACAACATTCTGCTGATTCACCTGCACTCCGGTTGAAACTTCGGCGAGGATGTCACCAGGAAATTTCAATATTGCCGCGCTCCAGCCGTCTACTCCTGTTTCTGTAAAATGCCCCAGGGACTTCACTTCAAGGGGTTCAATAAAATCTTTTCCGTTTGCCACTCCGGCAATAAGGCGGGACATTGAGATGCAATAACAGCCGACATCTAGAATGCCGCCGCCCGCCAGTGAATTCTTAAAAAGCCGCGATTCCTGAGAAAAACCTGCATTGAAGGAAAAGGCGGCTTGGATGACCCTTATCTCGCCGAGGGCCTTATTTTTTAAGAGTTCCACGAGTTTTTTTGTCTGCGGGTGGCATCTATACATGAAGGCTTCCATAAGGAAAACATTATTTACCCGTGCAGCTTCTACTATGACCATGGCTTCAGCGTGGTTCAATCCAATGGGTTTTTCGCAGAGGATATGCTTTTTTGCTTCCGCGGCTTTAATAGCCCACTCGGCGTGGTGGGGATGGGGTGTGGAGATGTAGACGGCCTCTACCTGCGGGTCGGCAAGCAGCTCTTCGTAACTGCCGTAAGCCTTACCTCCGTGTTTTTTTGCGAACTCTTCTGCTTTAGCCGCGCTTCTGCTGCCTGTGGCAAAGAGCTTTCCGTATTTTGCTTTAGAAAGTCCTATGGCAAACTTTGTTGCGATGCTTCCGGTTCCCAAAATACCCCAATTTAGTGTTTTTGGCATTTTACTCCCCCTGTGTAATATTGCTAAAGCAGAATTATAGCACTAATAAACGGAAATTCCATCAAGTTTTTATATATTGGATATTTTAGTTTCTGTATGCTATGATTTGTTAAAATCAAACTGAAGGAGAGAGCTATGAAGAATAGAGAATTATATATGGCGCTTATGAACTACGAGAAAGTTGACCGGATGCCTATTATTCATTGGGCCGGCTGGCCGGAGACCTATCGCCGCTGGCTGAAAGAAGGCCTGCCTGAAAAGGTCAGTCAAGCGGAGTTTTTCGGCGCGGCCCCGCTCAACTATCCGATAGATATTAATTTAGGCCTGTTTCCGGCTTTTGAAGAAGAAACGCTTGAAGATACCGAAGAGTACAGAATTTTCCGGCAGTCTGATGGGGTTATTGCCCAGCACTGGAAAAAACGGGATTGTATTCCCCACTTTGTGGATTTTACGATAAAAGGCACGGAAGGCCAGGGCTGGAGTGAATATAAAAAAAGGCTGCAGCCGGATAAAAAAAGAATTCCCGCAGATTTTTTCGAAAGGATTGAAAAAGCAAAATCTGCGGATTCCGTTGTAAGCGTCAATACCGCTTCCATGATAGGCTGGATACGCAACTGGGTGGGGGTGGAAAACCTTGCCTACATTGCCTATGACAACCGTGATTTGCTGAAAGAAATGAGCGACACGATAACTGACCTGGTGCTCTGGAGTCTGGATGAAATACTTCCGAAAGTAAAAATAGATACGGGTTGGGGCTGGGAGGATATTTGTTTTAAGAATGGCCCGCTGCTTAGTCCGGATATTTTTAAAGAAGTCGCCGTACCAAATTACAAAAGAATAGCAGAGAAATTAAGGTCTCACGGGGTTAAACAGTACTTGGTGGACTGTGATGGTTTGGTCGACGCGCTGCTTCCGCACTGGCTGGATGCCGGAGTAAATACTATGTTTCCTTTAGAGATCGGGACCTGGAATGCCGACTCGGCCGAGTATAAGAAAAGATTCGGCAAAGAACTCCGGATATTTGGCGGTATCAATAAAAACCAGTTTGGCAAAGGCAAAGAAGCCATTGATGCGGAGATTAAAAGAAGACTGCCGGTTATGAAAGAAGGCGGATTTGTGCCTCTTCCCGATCATCTTATCCCTCCGGATGTATCGCTTGATAACTACAGGTATTATCTTGATGCCTTGCGAAAAGTCAGAATTTGATACCGTTACGCCGGAAAAAAAGGTGAAAAATGTCCTATAAGAGCGGAATGAATGCGCTAAACCTGAAAATGACCGACAGGGTACCAAGGACAGAATATTCTGCGGAAAATCACTGGCCGCTTGTTAAAGCAGTTACGGGCATAGATACGGAAATAGAAGAAAACAGAAAAAAAGCCTCCAAAGAATTCATTAGAGAATGGGACTACGCTTTTAAGTGGGATACGCCCTATTCGCTCGGGGAGCATATACAAAAGAGCGGTTTTGGAACCAGTATGGGCCACGCTGAATACGCCGAGGGAGGCAAGGATTTTAGTCCCGAGGTCAACTGCCCTTTTAAAACTGTTGAAGCCGCTTTAAGCTTTGATCCCTGTAAGGTCTACGGGGAATTTGAGCAGGCGGGACTTGTAAAAAAACTAAACGCTATCTACCGGGAAAATAAAGACAGCTTTGGCGGGAGCACCGTGACCATGGGGGGTGTATACCATACTTTGTTTTCCGGGCTTATAGAAATATTCGGCTGGGAGATGCTCCTGCTGGCACTTGGAACTGATGAGAAGAAATTCAATAAAGTCGTAGAAAGTTATTTTAACTGGTCAAAGCAGTTTTTTGAAGCCTGGGCGAAAACCGGAATAGAAGTTTTTATGTGCCATGACGATATTTGCTGGAGTAACGGCCCGGTGGCGGCCCCGGCCTGGTACAAAAAAAATATTTTTCCCTATTACAAAAAGCTCTGGCAGCCGCTTTTGGCGGCCGGAAAGAAACTTATATTTACCTCTGACGGGAAATACGATATGTTCTATGAGGATATAACGGGGTGCGGCGCCGGTATGCTGGTCTTTGAGCCCTATAATGATATGGAATTATTCGCTAAAAAATTCGGAAGAACGCACGGTTTTGTCGGGAATGCAGATACCCGGATTCTACTTTTAGGAACGAAGGAAGACATTTACAGAGAGGTTGAAAGATGTATAAACACCGGGAAAACCTATCCTGGATTTATTCTGGCGGTAGGCAATCATATTCCGGTTAACACGCCCGTAGAAAATGCGCTTTATTACAATGAAGCCTATGTGAAATTATCAAAAAGATAATTATTGATAAACTCATACGCAGTTATTTAGGGTATAATTATTTAAGCTAAAGAAGCGGAGGAGAAAAGCTAATGTTCCCGGCAGAATTAAAATACACCAAAAGCCATGAATATGTAAGAGTAGAAGGAAACAGCGCAACTTTAGGTCTTACGGTTTTTGCGATAGAGCAGGTTAAAGATATTGTCTATCTCGAGCTGCCGAAGGCCGGACAGGAGTTGAAAGCCGGTACTCCGTTTGGTTCGCTTGAGTCCGTAAAGGCAGTTTTTGAACTTTTGTCGCCGGTTTCAGGCCGGGTTACGGCTGTTAACGGGGCGCTTAATACCGCCCCGGATATAATCTCCAAAAGCCCCTACGGGGATGGCTGGCTGGTAAAACTGGAAATGAGCGAGGCCGGAGAACTTAACAAACTTATGAGCAGCGAGGACTACGAAAAATACATTAAGACCGAAGGCCTGCACTAATGCAGACTCCGTTTCTGCCTCATACCGACGACGATATAAGGCAGATGCTTGAAGTCCTTGGAGTTTCCTCCGTAGACAGTCTTTTTGCGGATATCCCTGCCTCAATTCTTTTCAAGGGGAGGCTACTGCTCCCATCTGCGGCTGCCGAAGCCGAAATAAAAAAAGAACTTCTTCTGCTTTCACAAAAAAATAAAGACGCCGACCGGTTTGTGAGTTTTTTAGGAGGGGGCTCTTATGATCATTATATTCCTTCTATAGTAAAGCATCTCGCCGGCCGTTCGGAATTTTACACCTCCTACACCCCTTACCAGGCCGAGATATCGCAGGGCCTTCTGCAGATTTATTTTGAATATCAGACTATGATTTGCGAACTTACAAATATGGATGTCAGTAATGCTTCAATGTATGACGGCGCTACGGCGCTTGCCGAAGCGGTTTTAATGGCCTATAATGTCCACGGGAGAAAGAAGGTACTTATTTGCGGGGCTATGAACCCGGAGACCATACAGGTCCTTAAGACTTACACGCATAATATGGATATCTCCATAGAGATTATCCCTTTCCTTGATGGGACGACAGAGCTCTCTCTGCTCAAAGAAAAATGCAAAGAGGATATAGCCTGTGTTCTTGTCCAGCAGCCGAATTTTTTTGGCTGTCTTGAAGATGTCTTCGAAATAGAAAAAATTACGCATGCGGCGGGCGCCACTTTTGTTGTTTCCGTGGATCCGCTTTCACTGGGACTGATTATCCCCCCTGGGGACTATAACGCCGATATAGTTGTTGGCGAGGGTCAGGGCCTGGGTAACGAAATGAATTTTGGCGGCCCACTTCTCGGGTTCTTCGCGGCTAAAAAGGAATTTGTAAGAAGAATGCCGGGGCGGATTATAGGCGAAACCGTTGATAAAGAGGGTAAAAGGGCTTTTACCCTGACTCTGCAGACAAGAGAACAGCATATAAGAAGAGAGAAAGCTACCTCTAATATCTGCTCCAATGAAGCGCTCTGTGCAACTATGGCAACAATCTATCTCTCCTGGCTGGGCAGGGAAGGAATAAGAGAGGTTTCTTCGCAGTGCGCAGCCAAGGCGCAATTTGCCGCCGGCCTTATAGCTAAAAATACAAACTATAAACTTAAATTTTCCGCGCCGTTCTTTAAGGAATTTGTTATTGAATCAAAAAAAAGCGCGGCTCAGGTAAATAAAGCCCTCCTGGAAAATGGAATCTTAAATCTTATAGACCTTGGGCGGTTTTTCCCACAGCTCAAAAATAATCTTCTGGTTTGTGTCACGGAAAAAAGAACAAAAGAAGAAATAACTCGGCTGGTTGAAGTACTGGGCAAGGTGTAAAGATGGAATTAATATTTGAAAAAACAAAAGAAGGAAGAAAAGCCTACACGCTTTCTGAAAAGTTCGGAACCAGTGCCGTGCCGGATAAATTCCTGCGCAGGAACCTTACAAACCTGCCGGAGGTTTCGGAATTACAGATAGTAAGGCATTACACCGGTCTTTCAAAGAGAAATATCGGCGTGGACAGCAGCTTTTACCCTCTCGGCTCCTGTACAATGAAATATAATCCGAAGGTAAATGAAGATATTGCTGCGCTTCCGGGATTTACGAGAATACATCCTTTTGAAAACGAAGAGGATGTTCAAGGTGCGCTAAAAGTAATGTATGAGTTTGAGTATATGCTGAAAGCGCTTTCCGGTATGGACGCTTTGACTTTGCAGCCGGCGGCAGGGGCTCACGGCGAGTTTACGGGACTACTTATTGCGCAGGCTTACCACAAGAGCAAGGGGCGAAAACCGACCAGGGTTATCGTGCCTGATACCTCGCACGGAACCAATCCTTCAAGCGCTCATATTGCGGGCTATCATGTTGTAACCGTAAAATCCAAAGACGGAAATATTGACCTTGAGGACCTTAAGGGGAACCTTAATGAGGATACGGCTGTTTTAATGATCACTAATCCGAATACTTTGGGCTTGTTTGAAAAAAATATTGAAGCCATCGCGAAGATGGTACATGAAGCCGGTGCTCTTTTGTATATGGACGGCGCGAATTTTAACGCTATTATGGGTATTACCCGTCCCGCGGATTTCGGAGTGGATATAATGCATTTTAATTTGCATAAGACCTTTGCCGCACCGCATGGCGGAGGAGGACCCGGCTCAGGTCCGGTCGGTGTGAAAGAATTTCTGAAAGAATTTTTGCCGGTTCCGGTGGTCAGAAAAAGCGGTGATAAATACAGCCTGGATTACAATTTGCCTAAGTCTATCGGTAAGGTTAAGTCTTTTTACGGAAATTTCAATGTGATACTTAAGTCCTATGTTTATCTCCGCATGCTCGGAAAAGAAGGCGTAAGAAAGGTGAGCGAAATGGCCGTCTTAAACGCCAATTATATGAAAGAACTTTTAAAAAAACATTACAATTTTCCATATAATGAGTTATGCAAGCACGAGTTTGTCCTGTCAATTAACACCTTTAAAGAAAAAGGCATCCGGGCCTTGGATATTGCCAAGCGGCTTCTTGATTACGGGTACCATCCGCCGACAATTTATTTTCCGCTAATAGTTGACGAAGCTTTTATGATAGAACCGACCGAGACAGAGGATAAGGAAACACTGGATGCTTTTATCGAAGTGCTCATTAAAATAAAAGAAGAGGCAGAGCAAACTCCGGAACTGATAAGTGACGCACCTTTTAATACGGCGGTAAGACGGCTTGACGAAGTTAACGCGGCAAGAAATCCCATCCTGAAGTATGAAAAAAAGCGGTAACTGGCGGTTGCTTTTTTCCGGGGCCAAAACAGGCCCGGAGAATATGGCGATAGACGAAGCACTTTTTCTGCAAAGCGAAAAATCAGGGTTTGACGGTACTCTAAGATTCTATTTCTGGGAACCTGCCTGTATCTCTCTCGGTTATTTTCAAAAACCAAAAGAAACTCTTAACCTTCTCCGGTGTAAAGAATTCGGTATAGATATTACAAAGAGAATGACCGGCGGCGGAGCCATCTACCATCATGCCGAGTTGACCTACTCTATAACTGCGGCGCTTCCCAGCCCTCTTGTGCCGGTGAATGTTGACGAGTCTTACCGCTGCCTTGAGGAATTTATTGTAAGAGGCATAAATAACCTCGGCGTAACTGCAACTTACCGGGGAAAAGCCGATCCAAAAGACAAAAGCGTCTACTGTTTTGTGCGCCCGTCGAAGTATGATGTGGTCTCCGGCGGAAAAAAACTCGTCGGCAGCGCCCAGAGAAGGAACGGAAAACTCTTTTTACAACACGGATCCATCCTGCTAAACTTGAACGACCTGAACAAAATGCTTTCCGTAATAAAACTCGATAGTGATGTTTCCACAGCAAAAAAAGATTTCAAAGAAAAAGTTACCGCCCTTGATGCCGTCCTCGGTAAAGAGCCAAAAAAAGTTGAAATATGCAAACAGCTGGTCTTGAGTTTTAAAGAGACTTATAATACGACATTTGCCGAAGAAAGCCTGACCAAAAAAGAGGCAAACCTTGCGGCTTCTTTGATAAAGAAATATACGCTTTCGTGCTAAAGATGGTTTTTGCTGCCAAAACGTCTTTCAAAAAAGCGTAAACATCCGCAGTTTCTTTTATCTGTGTAACCTCCTTTGTTTACCTGTGTAATCAGGGGGCTGTTTTCCCTAAAAGTATTGATTAACAAAGGGGTTTCTGTTATAATTAGGTATTAAATAGCGACCGCTTTTAGAGCGGGGTTTTTGTTTTTTTAGGGGGAACATTGGCTAAGAAGAAACAGAATAAACCCAAAAAGTTGGCAGGTAAGGTAAATAAAGAAACGCCAAAAAACACGCCGGAGACTTCAACACCCAAGGATGAGAAGGCTAAACTGCCTATTCCTGTTCAACAGGGACTTCCGGATATTAAAGAACATATAGTTCCTATTTATATTGAGGAAGAAATAAAAGCTTCCTATATTTCGTACGCGATGAGCGTTATTGTCGGACGCGCTTTACCTGATGTGCGTGACGGCTTAAAACCCGTTCAGCGCCGGATACTTCATGCGATGAACGAAATGGGACTGCATCACAATAAGCCTTATAGAAAATCCGCAAAGGTCGTCGGTGAAGTTCTCGGTAATTTCCATCCTCATGGCGATACAGCGGTCTATGAAACCATGGTTAGAATTGCCCAGGATTTTACTTTAAGGTATCCGCTTTTAGCCGGACAGGGTAACTTCGGCAGCGTCGACGGTGACCCCGCGGCTGCTATGCGTTACACCGAAATCCGCCTGGCGCCCATTGCCGAAGAGATGCTTGCCGATATAGAAAAAAATACTGTGGATTTTATTCCTAATTATGATCAGTCCCGTGAAGAGCCAACCGTGCTTCCGGCAAAGATACCGAACCTGCTTATTAATGGCTGCGCAGGTATAGCTGTGGGTATGGCGACAAATATCCCGCCGCATAATCTCGGCGAAGTGGTTGACGGCGCGGTGATGATCATTGACGATCCGGAGACGACTGTAGAAAAACTTATGACCGTTATTAAAGGCCCGGATTTTCCGACAGGCGGCTATATTCTCGGACGGGACGGAATTAAAGACGCCTATACTACCGGCAGGGGCTCGATAGTAAGCCAGGCAAAAACAAGAATTGAGACGGATAAAAAAGGCAGAGAAAGAATTATAGTCTATGAAATACCTTTCCAGGTTAACAAGTCGACGCTTATCGAGGCTATAGCCAATTTAGTCCGGGATAAAAAGATAGAGGGGATTGCCGATGTGCGGGATGAGTCGGATAAAGACGGCATGCGCATCGTCATTGAAATAAAACGGGAAGAAAACACCCAGATAATTCTTAACAACCTTATCAAGCATACGGCTATGAAGACTTCTTTTGGCGTTATTATGCTTGCCCTGGTGGATCAGCAGCCCAAGATTCTAAATCTAAAAGGCGTTCTGGTTCAATTTATCTCTTATAGAAAGATAATTGTTGTAAGAAGAACAAAGTTTGAACTTGAAAAAGCCGAAAAAAGACAGCATATACTTGAGGGCTTAAGAATCGCCCTTAAAGAATTAAACGCAATAATAAAGACAATCAGGGAAAGCAAAGACAAGGAAACGGCAAAGAACGCTTTAATTAAGAACTTCCGCCTTTCCCTCCTTCAGGCCGAAGCAATTCTGGCTATGCAGCTTCACCAGATAACCAATATGGAAAGAAATAAAATTGAGGAAGAATATAAGGAACTTAGCAAGACCATTGACCGGTTAAAAGATATTCTGGCTGATCCTCAAAAAGTCCTGGACCTTATAAAAGAAGAACTGCTTATGGTAAAACAAAAGTATAACAACCCGAGAAGAACCGAGATAATCGGCAAGTTTGAAGATATAAATGTTGAGGACCTTATTAAGGATGAAGAGGTGGTTGTAACTCTCTCCCATGCCGGGTACATCAAGAGGATCCCGGTCACCAGTTATAAGGCGCAAAAACGCGGTGGAAAAGGTATTACCGGTATGGAGACTAAGGATGAGGATTTTGTGGAGGATTTATTTGTAACTACCACAAAGGACTACCTAATGTTCTTCACCAACCGCGGTAAATGCTACTGGCTTAAAGTCTACGAAATTCCTGAGGCCGGAAGGTACGGCAAAGGTAAAGCAATTGTAAACCTTATAAAACTTGAAGGCCAGGAGAATGTGACTGCGGCGCTTTCGACAAAGGAATTCAAAAACGATGTCTTCCTGCATATGTCCACCAAGCAGGGGATGATAAAAAAGACCCAGATGAGTGAGTTTGCCCACCCGCGGTCTACCGGAGTTATTGCTCTGCGTCTTCGCGACGGGGATGAACTTGTCGGGGTTAAGGTAGCCAAAAAGAACCAGGATATAATTGTTGCCACCCAGAACGGTTTTGCCATCAGGTTTAAAGAAGATGATGTCAGAGAGATAGGCCGGGCCGGAATAGGTGTTAAGGGTATTAAACTCGGGAAAGCGGCGAAACTGGATGTGGTCGTCGGTATGGAAGTTGTAACCGAAAAAGCCGATCTATTGACCGTGACCGAGAATGGTTACGGCAAGCGCACCAAACTGAATCAGTATCGCGTGCAGGGCCGGGGCGGCAAGGGTTTGACCAACCTGAAAGCCAATGCAAAGACCGGGAAGGTTGTCGGGATACGGGAAGTAAATGACGAGGATGAAGTGATGTTGATAACCGCCTCCGGGCAGATAATCAGGACCAAAGTAAAAGCTATAAGAACTACCGGGCGTTCCACCTCGGGTGTCAGGTTAATTAAATTAGAAACCGGTGATAAGGTCGCTAATGTAGCGAAGCTTGCGGCAAAAGACGATGACGACTCAGATGCTCAGGGAGAATTGGAATGAAAAAAACAGTTGCATTGCTATTAGTTGCGGCGGCGTTTGTCCTGGGCGGTGAAAGAGGCGATGCGTTTAATAAAGGGCATGAGGCAGAAACCAGCGAAGAAGCTATAAAGTGGTTTAAGAAAGCGCTTGCTCTTTGTAAAGAAGAAGAAAATGTGGCAAAGGCCTGGGCCTATAATAACATAGGTTTTACGCTGATAAAAGACAGTAAATGGGACGAAGCCCTGATCTGGCTGGAAAAAGCGGTAAAAGAAGATGAGGCTAACCATAACGCCTGGAACAATCTGGGGATAACTTATGAGAACATCGGTTTTTTCATGAAAAAGAAAGCCGATAGAAGGGATAAATCAAAAACAGCAGGCAAAGAAGTAACAGGGGAAGCTGCTATTGATCCCGAAATAGAGTACCTGGGAAAAGCACTTTCTGCCTACAAAAAGAGCATGAAGTTAAAACCGGACGAAGAAAAGTATAAAATTAATAAAATGAGAGTGGAGTCGCTCCTGCAGGTGAAATAGTGAGCAGCGGGACGCTTTATATAATAGGTACGCCGATAGGAAATCTTGAAGATTTTACCTTTCGTGCAGTTAGGATCTTAAAAGAAGTTGATCTTGTTGCGGCAGAAGATACCCGGGTCACAAAAACACTTCTGACCCATTACGGCATTGAAAAGCCTCTAACCAGTTATCATGAGTACAACAAAAATTTTAAAGGCAATAATCTTATTTCCTCTCTGTTGGAAGGTAAAAGTATCGCTGTTGTGTCTGATGCGGGTACGCCCTGTATCTCCGATGCCGGCTGGCAGCTGGTTGCTGAGGCAAGAAATAACGGAATTAAGGTCGAAGTTGTGCCCGGGCCCTCTGCGGTAATCTCAGCCTTATCGGTCGCCGGTATGCCGGCGGATAAATTTGTTTTTTTGGGTTTTTTAAAGAAAAAACCTTCTAAACGCAGGAAGGAACTGGAAGCGTTAAAGAATTCGGATATGGTAATTGTTTTTTATGAGTCGCCGCACCGGATAATCAAGGCACTTCATGATGTCCGAACGGTTCTGGGTGAAGTTTTTATTTCGGTTTCCAGGGAACTTACAAAAAAATTTGAAGAAACAGTGCGGGGTACTGCGACGGAGGTCATAGATTATTTTACTTCGAAGAAAATACTCGGTGAGTTTTGTGTGGTAGTTAAGCCGTTTAACGACAAGACAATGGAAGTTGATGAAGATGAAGAGATATAAAGGTTTGTAAAGTCCGTAAGGTCTAAGATCGTTGAAGGATAGTGTTAAGGGTCTGTAAAAGTCCGTAAAGGTCTATAAAGTCTGTAAGGTTTGTAAGGTCTAAAACCGTTGAGGGATATTTATGTAAGTGCAATGCTTTAAGCTTCTTTCTTGTCCCTTGTTATCTTGTAGTCTTGTTGTCTCTCGGAGGTATTGTGAGATTGTTCCGGTTCATTATTGCTCTCCTTCTGCTTCCGGTAAATGCGGTGCTGACTGTGGCCTTTTTCAAAAATTTTCTTTATTTTAAAGAAATACAGCATGGCGAGATAGTTCTGCTTGCGGGTTTTATAAGTTACCTCCTCCTTCATTTTATTCTTTATCGCCCGGTTTTTATGCATGTTATGGCTCATGAGTTAACGCATGCCTTTTGGGCCACGCTTTTTGGCGGAAAAGTTAAGGCCTTAAATGTTTCTCATGAGGGCGGTAGTGTTACCATGGACAAATCAAATTTTCTTGTGGTTCTGGCGCCGTATTTTTTCCCATTTTATACGGTCCTGGCGCTTCTGGTCTATATAATAGTTGATATAAAATATGTTGATTATATAATGTTTTTAATAGGTTTTACCTACAGTTTTCACCTGGCCCTGACGCTCTATTCCTTAAAACAAAAACAGACGGATATTAAGGAGTTTGGACTGCTCTTTTCTTTTACCTTTATCTACCTGGTCAATCTTTTGATGCTGGCCGGAATAATCGCTCTTGGTTCAAAACAGTATAATATGCTTAATTTTTTTAACGAAGCACTCAGGCTCGTTGACGGATTGAGGGTTTTTTAAGATGAAAAGAATGGCTGGCGTTTTGACGGCGTTGGTACTGGTGGTTGGCTGCGCGCTTCTCTATAATTACTTTGAGAACAGCGAAGACTCTTTGGTCTCTGATGCAGGGAAAAAGGATTTGACGCCCGAAGGCACCGTTTTTGCCCGGATGGAAAAAGCCCTTCTTCTTTGGGAGCAGTCCGGCGCAAAGAATAAAATAGAAGAAGCACTGGCTGAAATTCAGCAGAAGAATATAGGCAAGCTCAGCGGTGAAAATCCGTATGTGATGAACATGGCCGAAGGAGCAGGTAACTCAAAACCTGGCCTGCCAAAAGAAATTGCGGGTGGCGTGGAAAAATTGAAATTTAAAAGCTGTGATTCTTTTGTCTATGCCGGCGCAAACTACTATGCTGCGTACTACAGAGGGGAAAAGGAAAGAAATATTCTTTTTTTTGAAGAAACAAATAAGGGACTTGCGGAGATAAAACTTGAAGGTATGCTTCCGGCAGCGCTCTACGGATTTAAGACGATAAAGTTTTCTAAAAATGACATTCCGGTGCTGGTTGCCATGATGTTTGCCGGTGATGATACCTGGAGTAAAAGATTTTTTTATGTGCTCGAAGAGGGGAAGTTCAAAAAAATATATTCTTTTGAAGGGGCCTGGGTTGAAGAACGCTATTTTGACCTTGACGGAGATAAAAATCTGGAAATAATATTGCAGCGGCGGCTCACCCGGGAGCCTCCGGGCGCGGAAGAAATTATAAAGGAACTAAAAGATAAAAAGACCGGCGGCTATAATCTTATTTTTTACGAACATGAAATAATAAAATGGGATCCAAACAGCAGAACAATGGTTAAGGCAGGCGCGATAATTAAGGCCGACTTTTCCCACAAGGAGTAATTATGCCTGAACTACCAGATCTTGAAGTGCTTGCCGAAAATCTGAACAAAAACACGGCGGGAAAAAAGATAAAGAAAGTAGCGGTAATTAAGGAAAACCCGGTTCTGCCTTTGACCCCTACGGAGTTTGTTGCCGCAGTCGAGGGTAAGATAATCAAATCTGTAAAGCGGGTGGGCAAACAACAACTCTTTACTTTCGACGACGGAAAGACTCTGCTTTTGCATCTGATGATTCACGGTGAACTACATTATATGAAGGAAAAAGAGCTCTTGCCGGCATATACGGTTGCGGCTTTTTATTTTGTTGATAAAAAAGTTCTTGTTTTTAAAGACCATACCCAGTGGCTCAAGCTGCGCTTTGATACCAGGGGGGAGTCAGTTATGGACCCCTTAGCTCCGGAATTTACTCTGCAGTTTTTTAGAAAACTCATACAGGATATGCCGAAAAACGCAGTAAAAGATATTCTGCTCAATCAAGAGAAGATTACAGGCATCGGCAGTGCTTATGCCGATGAGATTTGCTATAATGCCAAAATAAGGCCCCAGACGGTTGCCGGCGGACTTGAAGAAAAAAATATAAAAATTCTTTTTCACTCCACAGTGGATACGCTTAAGACCGCGATCAAACAGATAAGAAAAAAAATAAAAGGGAAGATAACCGGAGAGCACAGCGGCGATTTTTCGGTACATGGTAAAAAGAAGGGCCGGTGCCCCTTGACCCATAAACTGGAAACGGTAAGCGTGGCCGGGAGAGGCACCGAGTATTGCCCGAAATGCCAGAAGTAACATAAAAGCAAGCACTAAATTCGAAACAAAAGCTTTGTGATTATATATTTTCAAAGATGTTGTTTAGAATTTAGAATTTTGATCTTAGAATTTAAGATGTAATATGAGGAGTGTGCTAAAATATTTATGAGCTATAGACGCAAACCAAATATTGCTATCACCATCGGGGATCCTGCGGGGATAGGGCCCGAGGTAGTCTTAAAGTCTCTCCGGGAACTCGTGAAAATTTGCGAACCTATTGTTATCTGCGATTATGAGTTTCTTCGCAAAGAAGCCGGCCGTTTTAAAATAAGAGTTCCGGATGTCTTCTATATAGATATGGCAAATATTTCCAAAAAGGTAGTTCCGGGTAAGGTAAACGCCATTTGCGGAAGAGCGTCTTATGAATATATTGAGCTCGCCATACGGCTTGCACAGGAAAAAATTGTAGACGCTATGGTCACAGCTCCGATCACCAAAGAAGCTTTTCATGCGGCGGGTGTTAAATATCCCGGCCATACCGAAATGCTTGCTGACCTTACGGGTACAAAAGATTACGCGATGATGCTCACGGGGGATTGCCTCCGGGTAGTATTGGTCACTATACATACCTCCCTTGCCAGTGTTCCCGGGCTTATTAAAAAAGAAAAGGTCCTGAAAAAAATAACTCTCACCGCCAACTGGTTAAAGAAATATATGAAATTGAAAAAACCCGTCATAGCCGTTTCGGCTTTGAATCCGCACGCCGGGGAAGGCGGGATGTTCGGCAAGGAAGAAATAAAAGAGATATTCCCCGCGATAAAAGCCGCAAAAAAGATAAAAGGTGTTGAAATTATGGGCCCGGTAGTTCCTGATACACTTTTTTACAAGGCAATGAAAGGCGAATATGACGCTATTGTCTGTATGTATCATGACCAGGGCTTAATCCCATTGAAAATGGTCGGTTTTGAGACCGGTGTCAACATAACCCTGGGCCTTCCCATAATACGCACCTCTCCCGACCACGGCACGGCTTACGATATAGCAGGGAAGGGCATCGCGAATCCAAGTAGCTTCATAGAGGCGGCGAAAATGGCGGTGTATTTGGCTAAAAATAATAAATCAATAGATAATAGATGATGTATGACGGATAAAAATAGGCGAAGAAATAAGTGAAAATAAGAATTAAAGGATTGGTAAATAATTGCGTTCGTCGGTTTGCATGTATTTTTAAAGTTCAGGGTGGCATATGAACCGTTTAAAAATAAATAGTATAATATTTGCAGTGATTTTCATTTACGGGGTAAGTTCTGTATATTCATTTTTTTTGGTAAAAGAATGGTTTCCTTTTCATACTACTTTGCAAATAGAAGGCCTCATTATAGATGGAGTTACTGGAAAACCAATTCAAAATGCAGAGATTAAATGCATTTGGTATAAACAAAAGATGTTTGATGTTGGTGGGACATGCGCAGAGCAAGTTGTATTTTCTGATGAGAATGGAAAATATTTAATATCGCCTAAAACAACTTTTCATTTCCCGATTATTCTGGGTTCTTGGTTTTCACGTCAAACTGTTAAAGTGAGTCATCCGTTATTCGAGCAGGGATATTTGATTCAATATTACAATAAAGGTCACTATCAACAGGTGGGTGGTTTTATCGATCCATATTACTTATGTCGTAAATCAGGATGGATATATTTTAATAGCAAAATGTTCCAAGATGGTGATTTAAGGAGTCAAAAGAGTGTTGCCATAAAACCGGAAGATGGTAAAATAAAAGTAGACTTTAATTTGAAAAGCTATGAGGATATTTACAGAAAAAAACCATGGGAATTTATTTTAGAGTCGGGGGGGTGGAGGGATGTTATCTCTGCTTATCAGGAAATATTTGAGAAAATAGATGAGT
>CAIYPD010000060.1 GCA_903928075.1 Candidatus Firestoneibacteriota bacterium | reverse complement strand
TATCTTTTAGCGCTTCAGCATAGGTCAGGGTTATTCTGCTTCCTTTGCCGCCGCTTAAAGTAATATTTAAATATGCCGTGGTCAATACCTCTTGATCAAGAAGAAACGATACGTTTGAGCGGGCAGGGATTTTTAGAGATATTTTCCCTTTTACAAAATCGTTACCGGGGTTAATACCAAAAGAACGCCTGACGGCTCCAAAATGTATCGGTGTTTCTTCCATCAGGGGAATATTTCTCGGGTAAAGACTCCAGCCCCAATGGCTTATATTGTTAGACCGGCTCTCTGCGGAATCCACAATTTTCGCATAAGTCCAGGATTTGTCATTATATTCAACCCGTTCCCAGTTCCATGGATACTTAGCTCCCTCCACCCCTTCTCCGGGGCCTACACAGCTCACATAGTTCTTTTTTTCAATATCAAAAGGGAAATAGGAATTATTTTTTAAGACCTTCCAGGAAGTATCCGAGTTTAAAAATGAATTTTTGCTATCGTCCGCCTGAAACAGGAAAGCGGTAAACCGGGTAAGCTGCGCCGAAGGCTTATAAAGGCCGAAATTCCAAACAACAGAAGCAATACAGTTATTACCTTTTTTTAGAAAACTTGAAATATCAACAGTTTCAAACCTCCAGTTATCAATATCGCCCCTTGCCGGGCCGAAGCAAACAGATTTCCCGTTCACAAACAACCGGTACCGGTTATCGGCTGAGATATGAACGATAAATTTTGCGGGTTTTTTCTTTAGAGAAAAAGTTTTTCTGAAATGAAAGACCCCGAACTCGGTAAGCAGAGTATTGGGACAGGATATCCAGTGCGAAGGCCACCGGGTATTCAAAAGAGACGGATTTATTTTCATAATGTATTATATCTTTTAATGTCTGTATTTTCAATTTAATAGAAGCACTTCCGGCTTGCCAACATTTCTCTTGTAAAATAAATACGCGTCTTGTATTATTAAAGAATGGGAAAACTATGGAAAGATAACTGGGTAGAAACCAAGCAGCATTTTAACGGCTGGTGGAACCATACAGGCTTAGTCTTATATATGGGCGGCAAAATCAACCATAGAGCCGCTCCGCATCTTGTTTTCCCTGACCCGGGAAACGCGCCCTCAATAAAAGACAGCTATGTTAATCCGGAGTGGCTGGCAAAAAAATGGAGATACAACCTGTCCCGTGAAGATTTTATAGCGGATAACCTTCCTCTGGCAAGCACCAATATCGGGCCGGGCTCTCTTGCGCTTTATCTCGGTGCCGAACCGGGTTTTGCCGAAGACACCGTATGGTACAAGCCCAATATCTTTGAACCGGAAAAAACCCCGCCTTTAAAATTTGACCCTGAAAACAAGTGGTGGAAATGCCAGCTAGAAATAATAAAGCAGATAAAGGCCTTAAGTGAAGGTAATTACTTTGTGGGTTGTCCCGATATTATTGAAAACATAGATATACTTTCCTCTATGCGCGACCCCCAGCCGATGATGACCGATTTGTGCGACCGGCCTGACTGGGTAAAAGAAAAGATTGCCGAGATAAACAGGGCTTTTTTTGAGGCTTACCGGATAATTTACGATATAATAAAACTTGAGGACGGCAGTTCCTGCTTCGGGCCTTTCGCGCTCTGGGCCCCGGGAACGGTTGCCAAGGTCCAGTGTGACGCCTCGGCGATGTTCTCTCCTGCAATGTTTGAAGAATTTGTGCTGCCCTCGTTATCTGAGCAGTGCAGCCGGCTCGATTATTCAATGTACCACTTAGACGGCACGCAGTGCATCTGTCATTTAGACAACCTGCTCTCTATAAAAGACCTTGATGCTATAGAATGGACCCCGCAGGCAGGCCTTCCGGGCGGCGGCGATAAAAGATGGTATGATTTATACAAAAGAATTATTAAAGGCGGAAAATCCCTTCAGGCGGTTGCAGTTGACAAAAAAGAAGTACGCCCCCTGCTAGACTCCATAGGCACCAAAGGCGTATACCTGCAGGTCGGGCCCATTGATACAGAAAAAGAAGCGGAAGAAGTACTTAAAATTTGCGGAAGATAATTACAGGAGGAGTAGATGGGTATTAGTATTGATAATATAAAAATAAAGCCAAAACCGGATTTTTCACGTCTTTTAAAGGCCTTTAAAAGAAAAGAAATGCCGGACCGGGTTCCTTTTTTTGAGATTTATAGCAACATAGAAGAAGCGGTGGCCGGGGGTAAAGTTAAAAAAAGTGAGTGCAAAAATGACCTCGAGTATGCGATAAAACTGACCGTAGAACATAATTACCGGCTGGGCTATGATTACTGCTGGCTCAGGTCCCCGTTTTACTTTGAAAGGCCCGGGAGGCACGGCGGGTTGACAACAGAAGGCAAGCGCGATTATATACAGTCGGAAGATTCCCTTATTTCAAACGAAGAAGAGTTTGAGAAGTATCCTTGGCAGGATATGAGCAAGGTTGATTACTCCCGTCTTGATATGATGAAGAACCTTCTGCCTGAAGGTATGAAAATTATTCCGAGAAGCCCGGGCGGCGTATTTGAAAATACTACCTGGATAATGGGATTTACCCAATTTAGTTTCGCGCTTGTTGAAAACCCCGGTTTAATAAAAAAAGTTGTTGACGCTATCGGCGCGCGGCAGTTGAGTTTGCTTAAAACCTATGCCTCGCATGAAGCCGTCGGCGCAGTTATACTCGGAGAAGATATGGGTTTTAAAACCTCCACAATGATTTCGCCGGAGATGATGAGGGAGTATTTTTTCCCCTGGCACAAAAAGATAGTGGACGCTGTGCATGCTTACGGAAAACCCGCGCTTATCCACTCCTGCGGTAATTTGGCGGAAATTTATAAGGATGTCCTCTCCTCCGGCTGGGATGCAAAACATTCCTTTGAAGACGGGATAATGCCGGTCTGGGAATTTAAGAAGCAGTACGGGAAGGAGATTGCCTGTCTCGGCGGCTTTGATATGGACAAGATATGCCGTTTCTCCCCGGAAGAGATAAGAAAGCATACCCGATTCATTATTGATAAATGCGCGCCAGGCGGCGGTTACGCTTTTGGGACGGGAAATTCCGTTGCCCAGTATGTGCCTGCGGAGAATTACCTGACTATGATAGAAGAGGCATATAATTACAAATAATGTCTTAAAAGTCCATAAAGTCTATAAGGTCTGTAAAGTCTAAAATCATTGAAATTATCATTTAAGTTTCGCGAGGATGACAAAGTCATATTAGTCTTTTCTTTTACGAACTTTTATTTTCCGCTTCTTCTATCTTTAATATCCTGTCTATCCTGAAGGTCCTTTCCTCGTTTCTTTCGAAGCAGAAGGCGCGCAGGCCGGTAAAGGTCTTGCCCATGAACTCCATCTCCGCAATCTTCAGCGGGCGGATCCTTCTTACCGATTTTATATCGTTACTTTTCAGGTAGACCATCTTAAGCGTACTTTTTTTGCGGATAGCCCCGGTGATAAAGGTAATTTTTTCTGCAAACGGCATCTCTTTTTCAGAAATGTCGTATTTATATTTTGCCATAAAATTAACTATGCGCCAGTCGGCAAAGATATGTTTTTTCTCGATTCTTTTAACCAGAGAGAGACCCTCAAATGAAGTACAGCGGGAGAGCGCCACATAGACCTGCCCGTGGGCAAAAGCCCCTTTGCCTATATCCACTATAACTTTATTGAAGGTTTTGCCCTGGCTTTTATGGATGGTCACGGCCCATGCCGGTCTTAGAGGATATTGAATAAAACTCCCGGCAGTTTCTGAGACGAGTTTTTTTGCCACCTTGTCATAAGAAAAATGAAAGACATCCCATTCGTTGGGATAAACCTCGGCGATACTCCCGTCCTGGAGTTTCACCCAGACCGCGTAGCCGCCCTCTTCCGTATCGTAAATAATGTCTTCCACTTCTCCGAGCGTGCCGTTGACCCAGTAACCATAGGTGTCATTATTTAAAAACATCACCCGGGCGCCTTTTTTTAGAGTTAACTGCTCTTCGGAGGGGAATTGATTTCTTTGGAGTTCGCCTGTTATTCTTGCATTAAAAACCTTCTCCTCGCCGGGCAATTCGGCCATTTTGGCGCTATTTATGCCAAATGCCGCATCGTTTGTAGTGGTAAGGTAGATTTCATAGCCTTTTATTTTCTTTTCAAATTTCGCGCCGACCCTTGAATTTAAGTCCTTGATATTTTTTTCATCTACAGAATTATTTCTGATGGCATTTAAAAG
>CAIYPD010000059.1 GCA_903928075.1 Candidatus Firestoneibacteriota bacterium | reverse complement strand
TGAGAGGGCTCGAACCTCCTACCTACTGCTTAGAAGGCAGTTGCTCTATCCAGGTGAGCTACAGGCCCACAACTTTACTCTGTTTTTAAAAGATAATCTAACTGGTTCTCTTTTGTGCCTACTAAGTGCCTGAGTTTTTTAAGCGCTTTCAATTCTATTTGTCTTACTCTTTCTCTGCTTATTTTGAAGATTTTTCCGGTTTCGGCCAGAGTATGAGTAGAATTATTTTTTAAACCGAACCTTAGTTGAATTACTTTGCTTTCCCTCTTGTCTAACATACTCATCAATTTATCAATTTTTTCAAGTTGAACTTTTGAAAAATATGTATCTGAAGGCGACATATAACTTTTATCCTGAATCAGGTCTTCCAGTGTCCTCTTGTCTTCTTCCTGAGACATCAAATTAAGAGATAACGGCATTTCTGAAATCTCAATAATTTTTCTGGTCTTTTCCAGCGATAGTTTAAGTTTTTTTGCAACCTCTTCGACTGTCGCCTCTCTGCCGTATTTCTGCATTAATTGCGCGGCTATTTTAACATATCTGTTTAGGATCTCTATAATATGAGCAGGTAAATGTATGGACCGGCCCTGGTTTGAAAGGGCTCTGATTATGTATTGTTTTATCCACCAGGTCGCATAGGTGGAAAATCTAAAACCTTTCGAGACTTTAAATTTGTCAACAGCTTTAATAACCCCGATATTGCCTTCTTCTATTAAATCCAGCAGAGAAACACCGAACCTGTTGTATCTTTTTGCTATATTGACAACAAGACGCAAATTAGAGTTTATAAGAAGCATCTTTGCTTTTTTATTATTCTTTGCCGCCAAACGGAAGAGTCTTACTTCTTCTTCCGCTGAAAGCAATGGAAAGTTACTGATCTCTTTAAGATAGATTCTTAAAATATTATCCATTTTACTCCATCGGTGCGCTACTTAAAGATACCGCCGAGATCCAGCATTAAAATTTCAGTATAGGAGATACCAAAAACTATATGATTATTTATCATATCCCGTAAATAAGGCTTCTGGAGCATTAAACTGATACCTTTAAAATACAAGTCAAACTTCATCTTTGGCGAGATTATAAGACGAAAACCTGCGTTATAATCTGCTCCGTCATACTCAAGACCCAACTGGGTGATGGGGTCAAGACGGACACTCATGCCGCCAAAAAAACCGTTAAACCGTCCATTGCCGACGCCCAGTGAAACTTCAAAGTTATTGAAATCGTTAATTGTTTTGCTCAAACAGAGAAAGTAATTAGTATTTTCCCCGCCACCTGCAAAATCAACGAAACTTCTCTTTTGATTTAAAGCCCTTATTTTAAAATTAAATTGGAAATTGCGTCCAAGATCTTCAAAAGTAGCAACTTGTTCTACGCTCGTTCTAACTCCCAACTCAAGAACATTTAAAATTCCATATGTATATTTAATCTGATATTTGTGCAGAGAAATAATTTGTTCGCCGTTTGAAAGAGCCGAAGCCAAAGGTATATTAAACATACCTGTTAAGCCGCCAAATGTTGCCCCGCTATTTGGAAAAAGCGCAGTGCAGAATAATAAGCTAAAAAAAAGTATTTTCCGCAATTAACCGCCTTATTTAAAACATCTTAAAGAAAATATGGTCGGGATCCGCCGATTCCGGCGAGATTTCGCCCGCCAAAAGGCGAGGCGAACGCCCAGAGTTAAACCTGATAACTTACTTCTGTATATCCAATTATTTGGTCGGGGCGCCCAGACTTGAACTGGGGGCCTTCTGGTCCCGAACCAGACGCGCTACCACCTGCGCTACGCCCCGACACATTACGCCTCAAAACTATATAAACAACCTGACACTATCCACCTGTCCGTCTCGCCTTTAGGCGGACGAGATCTCTCCGTTTCACGGAGGACGCTACGCCAACGAATCATCGATTCGTTGATTTTGCCCGCCAATCTTTTGGGCGGGACCCGACACTTTACGCCTCAAAACAACAAGTATTACAATAGCCTTTAAATAATGGTTAAGTATTCTAACACAACAATAAATTTCTATCCAGCCTAAAGATAAACTATTTCAGCCTAATCCCCATTTTTTAATTTCTTCAAGGGCTTCATAGTTTGTAAAGTCAAACTTAAGCGGCGTAACGGCTATTTTATTATTATTAACCGCCGAAAAATCAGTACCTGCTTCTCTTACATAGTCCGGAGGATTTCCGCTGAGCCAGTAATACGCCTTGCCGCGAGGATCAATTTTCTTAAGCATCTTATCTTTATAGATGCGCTTTCCCTGCCTTACAATCTCTACGCCTCTTATCCGGCTACAATTGGGTATATTAACATTTAGAAAAGTATTTTTTTCTAAGCCCTGCTCCATAACTTTTTTACAAAGGCTTCTTAAAAATACTTTAGCAAGAAAGAAATTGAACTTTTTACCGTATTGCATTGAAAAAGCTATGGATGGGATGCCAAGTAAAGTTCCTTCCAGCGCGGCAGAAACGGTTCCCGAATAAGTAATATCATCACCCAGATTAACCCCGTGATTAATACCTGATACCAGGAGCGCCGGTTTTTCACCTTTCAAAAGTCCGTAAAAGCCGAACATAGTACAATCTGTGGGTGTACCGTCAACGGCAACATGATGTTTATCTATAAAATTTACTCTTAACGGATGATTAAAACTGATAGAATGGGCTGCAGCGCTTCTTTCCTGACTTGGCGCCACAACATAGACTGTTCCAAGAAGCTTTACTATTTCTTCAAGAGCTTTTATCCCGTCTGCGTTAATCCCGTCATCATTAGTAATTAATATCTTAGGCTTCATTTTTTCTCAACTTTGGGAGTTAAAATATAATTTATATTGTACTTTCCCTGAACTAAAACATTTTAATGGTCGGGGCGACCCGAATTGAACGGGCGACCACTCGCACCCCAAGCGAGTGCGCTAGCCACCTGCGCCACGCCCCGACTCTATACATTTATCAAATAATATTCTTCAAGATTTTTGGCGACCATCCGCCTAGGCGGATGCGCTAGCCACCTGTCCGTCTCGCCTTTAGGCGGACGAGATCTCTCCGTTTCACGGAGGACGCCACGCGACGATTCGTCGAACTTGCCCGCCAATCTTTTAGAGCGGGCCCCGACATTTATAAAATAACTTTTTCTAAAGAATATTCCTAGCCACCTGTCCGTCTCGCCTTTAGGCGGACGAGATCTCTCCGTTTCACGGAGGGCGCCACGCGACGATTCGTCGATTTTGCCCGCCAATCGCTTAGGAGGGCCGACGAATCATCAATTCGTCGAACTTGCCCGCCAATCTCTTAGGCGGGACCCGACATTTACAAAACAATTATTCCTAAAAATTAACATCAGTATAATATCACAATTATCAGCAGTTTTCAACTTCAAAAAGTATTAAATGCAATTTCATTCATTGTTTTCTCTTCTCTTTCAGTGATTTTATATTATTTTAAGAACCTTCCTTTTGAGGCTCATACAAGAAATTAAACTTTTTTATTTTAATTTGATAGACAGATATGAGGATTGATTTGGATTTGATTTATGATAAAGTCTTTTAAAATAATTATATATCTGCTAGACCCTTCAGTTAAAATATTTAACGTCAGTTTA
>CAIYPD010000058.1 GCA_903928075.1 Candidatus Firestoneibacteriota bacterium | reverse complement strand
TTAAGCTCAATACTATGTATCAAGGAAGGAAGGGTTTTAAGGAACGACTTTACAGTTTCATATAATACGAAACTGTATCAAATATTTAACAGGCTTTCTGGTAGAAAGATAATTGTATACGAGAGCTTGGAAGGAAAGATTAGTCTGATATACAAAGGCAGAGAGTTAGATTTTAAGGAAATAGTTATGAGGCCTAAAAAAGAAGTTAAGGTAGAAATAAGATTACCTAAGAAGAAACATCTGCCAAATGAGAATCATCCCTGGCGGCGACCGCTTTTGCCACCGAGATTTATGAAAGAATCAGATACTCCAAAATTTATTGAAACAACAAGGGCAGATAGCCATTTGGAACTGACTAAACATTAAAAACCGGACATTTCTACTTTGGTAGAAAGCGGACATTCTTACTTTGGCTTGACAATGTCATAGTTTTTTATTTACAAAAGTGCTGTAAAATGTTAAAATATCTAACTAAAGCGGGCGTAGTTCAGTGGTAGAATGTCTCCTTGCCAAGGAGAAGGTCGAGGGTCCAAGTCCCTTCGCCCGCTCCATAAATAAGAATAGCTGATAACTAATAGCTAATTGCTGATTAAAGTAAATAATTTTAATTAGAAATTAGTAATTAGCAATCAGAAATCAGCAATTGTTTAAGGGCGGGCGCTTAGCTCAGTTGGTTAGAGCACTGCCCTTACAAGGCAGGGGTCAGAGGTTCGAGCCCTCTAGCGCCCACCAAACGACAATTATTAATTGCTAATGGCTAATTACTAATTAAAAAGAAAAAAGTTAGTTATGAATTAGTTATTAGCAATCAGCAATCAGGAGATGATTTGTGGGGTCGTGGTGCAGCTGGTTCAGCACGTCTGCCTGTCACGCAGAAGGTCGCGGGTTCGAATCCCGTCGACCCCGCCAAATTTACCTGACTTGGTAAATTTGGCAGAGCAATAGCGGTCTATTGATCAATTGTCTATTGTTCTAGATTGTTCAAGAAATTTGTTATAAGTAACAAGGGGTGAAATTAAGACAAAGCCAATCAAAACATTTTGTTTACTTATTCCTTTTGTATTTTAATACTATAAATATTTTGCATTCCACCGGAGTTATTCAATGGAACTAAAAGAAAGCCGGACCGGACATCGTGAGCGACTCCGCGAACGGTATTTAAGGGCAGGCATTGACAGCTTTCATGACTATGAGATCGTAGAACTCCTCCTTTCGTTTGGAACTCCAAGGCGTGATGTAAAACTTCAGGCAAAAGAACTTTCTGATAGTTTTGGGGGCCTTCGCGGGGTAATGGACGCACCAGCTGAAGAACTTGTAAAAATAAAAGGAGTGGGAAAGAACAATATCATTGCTATTCGTCTAACCCGGGATATTTTGGCAAAATATCTTGAACAAAAGCTTGAAAAAAAGAAGTTTGTTTGCAGGTCTTCGAAAGAAGTTTTTGATTACCTCTTTGCCTCCATGAGAAGCCTGGATAAAGAAATATTTAAAGTCCTCTATATGGATGTAAAAAATAACCTGATAAAGACGGAAACTGCTTTTGAAGGCAGTCTTACCTCTACCTCAATTTATCCCAGGGAAATAATTAAACGAGCTCTTTCCTGCAAAGCGGCGGCGCTGATATTTGCCCACAATCACCCGTCCGGCGAAACTGAACCCAGTGATGCTGACAGAGAAATAACAAAGAGCTTGATTCTCGCAGGTACAATAATGGAGATGAAAGTCTTAGACCACATAGTCATAGGCAACAATAAATACTTCAGCTTCGCAGATAACGGCCTGATTCGTGAATATGAATTGGCAGCCCGGCTGACAAAAAAAGTATAACATCAAAGAAAATCTCGCCGTTAGAAAATTATCAAAAATCTGTTACACTCTTTTTGATTTAGAAACTAACATGAAAACTGAATTTCTTTACAAAAGAAGCACCTTAGGCTATAATACTTGAACATTCATTTTGAATTCAATTAGAGTAAAAGGAAAAACAAATGTATGAAGGTTTAGGGGTTCTTGCAATTACTGCCGTTTCACTCGGTGTTATTCATACTTTAACCGGTCCTGATCATTACATTCCTTTTGTTGCAATGGCAGAAGCAAGAAAATGGAGTCTCCGAAAAACGATTTTAATCACACTTCTATCAGGAGTCGGGCATATTCTAAGTGCGGTAATTATCGGTCTTGTGGGTATTATGGTTGGGCACTCTTTAGAAAAACTACAAATATTTGACAATATAAGAGGCAATTTTGCCTCCTGGCTAATGATTGCTTTCGGGTTTGTATATTTAGCTTACGGAATTATAAAGGCCGTAAGGAACAAAACTCACCGGCATACACATCTTCATTTTAAAAGCCCGGCTCATTTTCATGATCACGCCCATAATGACGAGCATGCGCATGTTCATGCCGGAGAAAAAAGGGATATTTCCGCCTGGATAATATTTACACTCCTCGTGTTTGGTCCTTGCGAGCCGCTTATTCCTGTTTTAATTATACCAACGCTAAAAAATAGTATATTCTACACCGTTATCATAACCGGCTTATTTGCTGTCTCAACAATAATAACGATGCTAATAGCTGTATCCTTTTTGTATCTTGGAGTAAAAAATGTATTTCCCGAACGAATATTAAGATTCAATCATGCAATAGCCGGAGGAGCGATACTGATGTCCGGTTTAGCAGTAAAATATTTAGGTTTATAATATTCCAATTGACTTTAATTGAAACTGTAAAATAGTATAGAAACTCCATATACTATATGCTACAATACATCGTTAGTTACTTCAATTTAAGGAGCGTTTTATGTCGGGACATTCAAAATGGGCAACAATTAAACGAAAGAAAGGCGATTTAGACGCTAAAAGAGGCAACGCATTTACAAAAATAGTTAGAGAATTGATAATAGCCGCTAAAAAAGGCGGAGGCAATGTCGATTCTAACTCTTCACTTCGTACCATTGTCTTAAAGGCGCGGTCTGTAAATATGCCGGCTGATAATATCAAAAGAGCTATACAGCGGGGGACCGGCGAGTTAGAAGGTGTCACTTATGAAGAGATTACCTATGAAGGTTACGGGCCGGGCGGTGTCGCTGTGCTTGTAGCTGCTTCCACAGATAACAAAAACAGAAGTTCTGCAGATATCCGTACTATTTTTGGAAAATCCGGCGGAAATATGGGTGAAGCCGGTTGTGTAAGCTGGATGTTTAAAAAGAAGGGTCTCATAGTCGTTCCCAAGGCAAATGCGAAAGAAGATGAACTGATGGAGCTAGTGCTTGATTTGGGTGCAGATGACCTGCAGGTTATGGAGACAGAATTTGATATCCTTACTACTCCGGAGAGTTTTGAAAAAGTAAAAGCCGGCATAGATGCAAAAAAAATTGCTTACGATTCTGCTGAAATAACGATGCTACCCGAAAATTATATAAAACTTACAGGAAATACGGCGAAAGCTATGCTTAATCTTCTCGAAAATCTTGAAGAAAATGATGATGTTGGGCATGTATATGCTAATTTTGACATTTCCGATGAGGAAATGGCAAAACTTCAGGAATAATGAAGATTCTCGGTATTGATCCCGGAATCGCCACGACCGGCTTTGGTCTAATTGAAAATAAAGGCAGCAATCTTTGCCTGCTTGATTATGGTGTAGTTACTACAAGTCCAAAGCTTTCTCCCGGAGAGCGCTTAAATAAGTTATATACCGAGTTAACCCTGATTCTTAAGAAGCAAAAACCTGAAGAAGTTGCGATAGAAGAGCTATTTTTTGCGAAGAATGTCAAAACAGCCATGATGGTCAGTCAGGCAAGAGGTGTGATTATGCTTTCCTGTATGAGATCCCGGATGAAAGAAATATTCGAATACACCCCCTTACAGGTCAAACTTGCTCTTTCCGGTTACGGAAGGGCTGAAAAACCACAAGTGTTGAAAATGGTAATGACCCTTCTTAATCTGAGAGAAATACCAAAACCTGACGACGCCGCAGATGCTCTGGCTATAGCTGTCTGCCATTTTAATTCACGCATTTCAAACAGTTATAAACAAACATGATAGGCTTTATTAAGGGTAAGATAGAATCAAAAGAGAAAGATAGAATAATAGTTGATGTGAATGGAGTTGGCTATGAAATACTAATAGCCAATATAGCGAAAGTCCCGGCTCCGGGGGAGGAAATAAAGATCTACACTTATTTTCATGTGACGGATAAAGCCCAGGCTCTATTTGGATTTTTAAGCCCGGAAGAAAAAGCCTTTTTTCTTCAACTAATAAATATCTCCGACATCGGTCCTAAAGTGGCACTTTCTGTCCTTTCAGGTATGGAACTCAATCGTTTAAAATCTGCAATAGCAAGCGGTGACGCGGATCTTCTTCAAATTATACCAAGGGTAGGAAAGAAACTGGCAGGAAGAATTGTTATAGAACTTAGAGATAAACTAAAGAAGCAGGAAGTGGAGTCCTACACGAGCAGTGTGGATGATGTTTTGGAGCAAGAACTGGTTTCGGCCCTTATATCCTTAGGTTTCAGCAATAATGATGCGAGATCGGCTGCAGGTAAAGTCAGGTATAAATATAAAGATAAGACACCTGGTATAGAAGAACTTATAAAAGCAGCCTTAAAGGAACTTACAAAGTGACAATAAAGAAAAAAGCCGAAATACTTGAGCCCAAAAAAATACCTGAGGACTTAGAAAACGAAGGGTCATTGCGTCCCCAGTTACTTTCCGAATATGTCGGGCAAGACAAAATAAAGGAGAACCTTAAGGTATTTATTAAAGCAGCAAAACAAAGAAACGAACCATTAGAACATCTACTATTTTATGGTCCTCCGGGATTAGGCAAAACTACGCTATCACATATTGTAGCTAATGAAATGAAGGTAAATATAAGATGTTCCTCAGGTCCTTTAATAGAAAGAGCGGGAGATCTGGCAGCAATACTCACAAATGTGGAACCAAACTCCATACTTTTCATAGACGAAATTCATCGTTTACCAAGCATTGTTGAAGAAGTTCTATATTCGGCAATGGAAGATTATAAGCTTGATATAATAATAGGAAAAGGACCAAGTGCCAAAACTATCAGGATAAATCTTCCGAAATTCACTCTCGTTGGCGCAACCACTCGCGCAGGGCTGATAACATCAGCGCTTAGGGATAGATTCGGAATAACATTTAGAATGAATTTTTATCCAGCTAAGGATCTTGCTGAAATTATAAGGCGTTCCGCTAAAATACTCAAAACAAAGATAGAAGATTCAGCAATATTAGAAATAGCCGCCAGAAGCCGTGGGACACCTCGAGTCGCCAACAGGTTATTGAAAAGAGTTCGTGATTTTGGGCAGGTTCAAAACAAAGAAGTTATCACTAAAGATGTTGTGAATAGTTCACTGACAGCTTTAGAGATAGATGATAAAGGTTTAGACAGTTTAGATATAAGGGTTTTAGAAGTTATTATTAGAAATTACAACGGCGGACCTGTTGGAATAGAAAGTATTGCGATTGCGGTAGGCGAAGAAGCTGATACAATAGAAGATGTTTGCGAACCCTTTCTGATACAACTTGGATTTATAATACGTACTCCCCAGGGAAGAAAGGTGACTGATGATGCTTATAAACACATGAATATTGAGAGAAGAGAGGATAGTCAGGGTCGTCTTATATGAGTAAAAATGTTGCGCTACATATATGTTGTTCTATTTGTCTGGTTGCACCCCGGGAAGATCTACACTCTAAAGGTTATAAGATTCAGGGTATTTACTTTAATCCCAATATTCAGCCTTTCGAAGAGTATTTCAATAGATTAGAAGCTTTAAAGCTCTATATTAAAAATGACAGAATAAACTCATTATTATCAACTGAATATTCACCTGAATTGCACTTAAATATTGCCAGGACTGAGGGCTTAGAGAGAAAAGATCTATGCAGTAAATGTTATGAACTTAGGCTTTATTTCACTGCCTTATATGCAAAAAGAAACAAAATCACTCATTTTAGTACTACACTGCTTTCCAGTCCTTTTCAAAATAATCATAAAATAAGAGAAATTGGAGCAAAAATAGAGAAAGAACTAAAAATAACATTTCTTGATTCCAATGAATGGGAAAAAAGTCATTTTGCCGGTAAAAAAAGAATTAAAGATGCGAATTTATATGTTCAGAAGTATTGTGGCTGTATTTACAGCAAAATGGACCGAAAGCTTGAAAAAAGGAGAACTGCCTGATTCAAAATTGATTAGATCAAAATTCAGCTTTAATCTTTCAATATTCAGGTAAAACTATGAAGAATCTAATATCCATATTTATATCCGGCATTCTATTATTTATACTTGCAGGTTGTGGAGGCACCGGCTATTCCTATCTAAAAGTCGACAGAGGAATAAAACAAAGTCTAAGGCTTCTGCTTGAAAAAAATAAAACTACCTCGGCGGTAGCCATAAATTCTCCATTTAAAATAGAATCCTCCGGTACTTCTTTTGGCCCCAAAATCATCAAAATTGAAGTTAACTCAAATAGTATCATTATAGATGGTAACTCATATGGAGCCAGAGTAAAAATAATACCTGAGAATCAAAGATTTACCATAAGCGGCATAGAATACAGGGGCAATCTTATACTTTATTGTGAAGATGGCAAATTCAATGCTGTTGAAGATTTTTCAATTGAAGAGTACCTATATGGCGTTGTAGGTATGGAGATGTCTGGAAATTGTCCGATAGAGGCTCTTAAAGCACAGGCCGTCGCAGCGAGAACCTTTAGCTACTACGAGGCAGAGATAAGGCATACCAAGGAATACGACATTGATAACCTGCTTCAATCTCAGGCGTTTTCAGGAACATCAAGTGAGAATCCAAACTCTATAGAGGCGGTAAATCAAACCTCCGGTGAGGTAATGAAATATAACGGTTCTGTTATTTTTGCTGCTTTTTCTGCAAACTGCGGAGGTTATACAGAAGACAACAAAGAAGTCTTTGGCATACAATTACCTTACCTTCAGGCTGTACCTTGTACTTTTTGTAAAAGATACCCTAACGCTTCCTGGCAGGATGAAATAAGTTCAGATCATATAATAGCCTCTCTTAGGAAAAAAGGTATTGATATATATAATATTAACGCAATAGAGATAAACGACACAAGTATAACAGGGAGGGTTAAGCAGGTATCATTACTAACAGACCGTGGAAATATAAGAATCACTACAAATGAATTAAGGCTTGCGGTAGGCTCAAACAAGCTAAAAAGCGCCAGATTCACTGTGCGGACCAGGGGAAATACAATGATTTTCACAGGAAAAGGATGGGGTCATGGAGTCGGGATGTGTCAGGATGGAGCTGACGGCATGGCCAGAAATGGAAATTCTTACCGTAGAATACTCTCCAGGTACTACATTGGTGTTGAAATAGGGCCAAAATGAGAGCGACTGACTATAATTACAACCTTCCCAGAGAACAAATTGCTCAATTCCCTTTAGAAGAAAGGAAATTGTGTAAACTTATGGTTTTAAATTCAAAATCCCGGGAAATATTGCATTCCAGATTTGACAGCCTTAAAAGCTACCTTATTCCCGGTGATCTTCTTGTTATTAATAACTCTAAAGTATTGCCGGCTAAGTTACACCTATTCAGGGATAAAACACTAGGTAAAATTGTAGCACTACTAGTCTCAAAAGAGAGTCAGAAGGAAGATATCTGGAGAGCACTCCTTTCAAAACGAAAAGGAACGACTCCCGGAACTATACTTTTGACTGAGAAAAAGGAAATAAGAGTACTTATAAAAAGCACTATAGGAGAAGAGTTTATAATAGAATTCATTGATTCTAGAGGCAAAATTACCTCAGAGTCGCTTTTTGAGATAGGTATGGCCCCTTTACCTCCCTATATTAAAAGAAATATGAAAAACGCAGAAATAGACTATAAAAATAAGGATAAAATCGACTATCAGACTATTTATGCTAAATTTGACGGTTCTATTGCCGCGCCAACTGCCGGAATGCATTTCACACCTGATTTGATCCAAGAACTAGAAGATTTTGGAGTTGAATTTGTTCAAATAACTCATCACATCGGCAAAGGCACTTTTAAACCTATTAAAACTACTAATATTGAAGACCATGCTATGGACAAGGAATACTACGAAATAGATAGCCATGCGGCAGAGCAAATCAATAAAGCAAAGCTTTCAGGCCGTAGAGTAATCACCGTAGGGACAAGCAGCACCAGAGCTCTGGAGTCATCCTGTATGGACCTAAAAAGAGGTCTTATTGAGCCTAAAACAGCCTGGACAGGGCTATTCATAACCGATGGTTACAACTATAAGGTAATTGATGGCATGATAACGAATTTTCATTTACCAAAATCAACTAATCTGGTGATGGTCTGCGTATTTGGCGGTAGAGAGTATATCTTAAAAGCCTACAAAGAAGCCGTAGAAAATAATTACAGATTTTATAGTTACGGTGATGCGATGCTTCTAATTTAAGACTTCCGGGCTAAAGAGATGAAAACAAAACCTCGAGAAATTTGTAAACATTAATTAATTGTTAACATAATATATCTTATAGGCGTTTAATGTTTTTTTTAAAGAGCTTTAATTTCTTGGCAAATTAAAAAGGCCCCGATCACTAAAGACCAGGGCCTTAAATTGTTTTAATTATTAACTACACTTCCTGTGTGACCGTTTGAGTCGCTTTCTTTCTAATCTGCCTGATAATAAACAGGGCTACTATTACTGAAAAAACCGCGATAGCAACCGGGACTACCGGAAATGTACCTGAAGTTTTTGCTTTTTTTACCTCTGCAACAGGTAGAACTGCTTTATTTTTCGACTCTCCGACTTCTGCTTTCTTTTCCGCTTTAGTGACCGTAGTCTCTTTTTTTGGTATAGAAACCGGCTTAGTTGCCTCAACCTTTGGCGCAGGTACCGGTTTTGAAGGAGTCACCTTTACGACAGGCGCAGGTATCGGCTTGACAGCTGGTACAACCGGTTTTGGATTAACGACTTTTGCCACAGGCACAGGTGTCGGTTTTACCGGTGCTGGTTTTTGAATTTTTACCTCTTCCACTACAACCGGAGCCGGTTTTGGAGGCTTTACTTCGACATTAGTAACAACTACTTTTGTTTCTTTACCGGCTTTCGCCTTTGTTTCGGCTTCTTTTGAAATTATACTTACTTTTTCTGCAAAGTTCTTTGCATTAATGTAGTCATTTTTTTCAGCCGCAGAATTGGCGCTTACAAGAGCATCTTCGGCCAAAGCAAGCTGCTCAACGGAAAACTCTGATGCCCCGGCCTCCTTGGCTGTATTGAGATCCGATTTTGCCTGCTCAACAAAGAGGATTGTTGTTTTTTTCATTTCCGCATTTAAAATAGCTGATACTTTTTGGGCAGATTCAATTGCCGCAGAGTTATTTCTGGCGAGGAGACTTGTTTTTGAGAAATCATAGGATTCGACTGCATTTTTATAGGCATCCGGAGAAATCGTGTCAATTTTTAATTCCTTAGCAATACTCATATCCGCTTCCATAACTTTTACAGCATTTTTTACTCCAATAGACTCTTCATTGGCTTTTTTTATTGCATTTGCTGCTTTTAAAACACAAAGATTTGCGCCGGAGAAATCATAAAAGTTGTAGGCTTGTTTTGCCGCTTCTATTTGATCAACAGCTTCTTTATAAGCAACCGGGGATTCTTCATCAATTTTTGCTTCTTTAGCCGCTTTTACATATTTCTCAGTTTCTATAATGCTGTTTTCGGTGGTTTGGGGATATGTGATAGCCTTTTTGGATTCAGCACTGGATTTCAAAGCGTTATCTTTCGCTTTAGAAATTTCTTTAATTTTTAAGGCGTTTTTAGCGTCTTCAAGAGCTAATCCGGCTTTACCTAAAGTATCTTTTGCAAAGACTTCGGCCCCGGCTTGTTTTGCAGTATCAAGATCTGCACCTGCTTGTTTTATCAGCGCTTCGGACTCATTATAGGGTACTTCTTCTTCAGAAGTAAGCACAGGTCTGCCGGAGCAGCCAAAAAATGACAGAGCAATAAATAATGCTAAGAAAACCGGCATTTTTGTCATTATAAATCCTCCTATATTGTATTTATTATCTGCAGACTAAAAACTTTTGTAATTTTATCATTTGCATGGAGAAAGTCCAGCATTATGCTTATAAAATGTGTTTTACTAAGAAAAACCACTAATATCTGAAATTTAAACCTTATTTTAAAAACCCTGCCCTTCTAAGACCTTTACTAAAGCATCTACTTTAATATCTAAATTGTCTTTTATTTCCTTCTCTTTTCTTAATCTGTAAACTTCATCCGCCATATTTAGGGCAGTAAGTATCGCTAATTTCAATGAAGAAACATTTGCGGTAACTGCGGATATTTCTCTCATTTTTAAATCAACATAACCTGCAACTTCCTTTGTGTATTCGGAATTTCCGTCACCTTTAATTATATATTCACTGCCAAAAATGTCGACAATTACACCCTTATTACTTTCCTCCATTTATGCCTCCTGTGTAATATGTTAACTGCATGTTATTAAAGTTTCAAATCAAGCTGAATTTTATCAATAGTTTCAATAATGTCATCGACTTGATTTTTCGCCTTATCCCTCTTATCTCTCAATTTCTCCATATCGGACTTAAAAGAGGTGAGTTCCTTTACTTTTTCCTGAAGATCTGCATTCTCTTTTTTTAATTTATTATACTCTTCCAAAGCTTTTCTTATCTTTTGTTCTAAAAGATCAATATTCTCCATAATACACCGGTCCTTGGCCTCTATTGCCTTATTGTTGCGCTAAAAATGCTCATGACTTTCTGGATAATATCATTATTAATGGAGTCAACTTCTCCATCTGTAAGGGTTTTTGTATTATCCCTGTAGGTTAAGGAGTAAGTTACACTTTTTTTCCCTTTTTCTATGCTGTCACCCCGGTAAAGGTCAACTATTTCGGCATTTTCAAGTTTTGAAAAACCGCCTTTTTGAATATAACTCAGTATTTCCCCGGCTTTCAAATCGGAAGCGACTATAAAGGAGATATCTCTTCTATTAGAGGGAAACTTCGGAAGCTGGGAAAACTCTTTTTTGTCTTTTTGCTTTCCTTCCAAAAGCCGTAAATCCAACTCCGCATAATATACCCGCTCTTTGATATCCTGCAACTTCAGAATTTTTGACCTGAGCTCGCCTATTATACCTATTTTATCATCTCCGTTTATTATTTCTACGGCGCAAGCTGAATCGAAGAGATCATTCGTTGCGTCCCTTAGTTCAAAACTAAGGCCTAAATCGTGAAAGAGCCCCTCTAACAGACCCTTAAGGAAAAAGAAGCCACCTTCGTTTTGTTTTTGGAGCCAGGAAGCAGGACCCATTGAACCGGTTACGACAATCCCCAGTTCCGCATACTCGCTATATTGACCCGCATTAAGATTGAATACTTTTCCCGCCTCAAACAATTTCAAATCTTTATTTCCATGGCTCACAGAATTTAGCGCAACATTATTTATCAAATTTGGCAGCAGGGAGCTTCTCAGTATATTCCAATTTTCTATAAGATGATTAAGCAGAGGCACATAGGAGGTTCTAATAGGATTATTGGGAGAAATTCCTGCTTTGTCGAACCAGGACTTATCCATAAAACTGAAGTTAATAACTTCATTAAGACCTCTTTGTATGAGCGAGTTTTTTACTGTCTCTGCTATTCCCGGCTTGGAAATTATCTGTGTAAGCTCAATTCTTGGAAAACGCTCAGGTATTTTATCATAACCATAAATTACCGCAATCTCTTCGACAATATCAATTTCCCGGTCAATGTCGACTCTAAAACTGGGGACCGTTACCGTAAAGGAATCAGCATCGTTTTTTTCCGGTAGGAAGCCCAGGCCGCGGCATATATTTAACATTTCCTCTTCCGGGATATTTGTGCCCAATATTTTATTTACGCGTTTATAGCGGGTTGTAACACTAACAGTTTTTATTTTTTCCGGATATTCATCTATCAAACCGCTGGCTATCTGACCGCCGGCAAGCTGATTGATGAGCTGGGTTGTTCTATTTAGCGCAAATATTATACCGTCATAATCCGCGCCGCGCTCAAACCGGTAAGAAGCTTCGGTCATAAGGACGAGCCTTTTGGAAGTTTTTCTTATAGAAACTGGATTAAAATAAGCGCTTTCTAATATTACATTTTTGGTTTTACTGTTTATCTCAGAGACCTGCCCGCCCATAATTCCGGCAAGAGCAATCGGTTTATGCGGGTCGGTAATCAAGAGCATCTCTTTATCAAGTTTGCGTTTAACGCCGTCAAGCGTAATCATCTCTTCCCCGTCAGAAGCTTTTCGTATAACTACAGTCCTCTCTGAAACAAGTTCAGCGTCAAAAGCATGTAACGGATGACCTGTTTCTATAAGTGCGTAATTAGTAGCATCGACAATATTACTGATTGCTCTTATTCCTACGGAGTGCAGGCGGACCTGCATCCAAACCGGGGAAATTCCGGGCTGAACTCCGGAAATATATCTTGCAGCATATCTGGGACATAAATCTTTAGCTTCTATTTTTACTTTGACAAGATCTTTTGTTTTAACCATATTATCTTCAAGAAGTTTTACTTCCGGTATTTTTACGGGCTTGTTTAAAGCCGCACTTAAAACTCTCGCAATACCAATTATTCCAAGGTATTCCGGCTTATTGGGCATTATCTCCAGGTCATAAAGCCAGTCATTAAGACCGTAGGCAGCCTTAAAATCCATCCCTAAAGGTGCGTCGGGAGGAAGAATCATAATCCCGTTAGCTGAATCCGCTATGCCCAGTTCTTTTTCGGAGCAAAGCATACCGTTAGATTCAACGCCTCGCAGGTCAACTTTTTTAATAATAAAACCGCCGGGCAGGGTGGCACCGTTTACCGCTACAGCAACTCTGTCTCCCGCTTTGTGATTCTTGGCCCCGCACACGATAACCAGTTTTTCGGTGCCGGTATCTACCTCGCAAACCGTAAGTTTATCTGCGTTAGGATGTTTTTCGACTTTGAGTATTTGTCCGATTACTATCTTATTCAGTCCGGTATACAAGGGTTCAAAGGTCTCCACTCCAATGCCGATAGTAAATAACTTTCTATGGAGTTCTTCCGGGCTGAGTCCGGTATCTATGTATTCTTTTAGCCAGTTGTAGGTAATTTTCATTGTTATCCTAGAATTGATTTAAAAATCTTATGTCATTTTCATAAAAATGCCTGATATCATTAATGCTGTGTTTAATTATTGTTAAGCGCTCTATGCCTCCGCCAAAAGCAAAACCCGTATACTTTTCTGAATCATACTTTACATTCCTAAAAACATTAGGGTCCACCATCCCTGCACCGAATAATTCTATCCAGCCGGATTTTTTGCATAAGGGACAACCGCTTTGACAAATAGGGCAGGTAACTGAGACTTCAGCGCTTGGTTCCGTAAAAGGGAAAAAACTCGGATTTAACCTGATGTTGGTTTTTTTCTGGAAAAACTCACTGAAGAATATCTTTAAAACACCTTTAAGATCAGAAAAGTTTATATCCTCATCTACCATGAGCCCTTCTATTTGCTGGAACATAGGCAAATGTGAAGCATCCAGAGGGTCATTACGATAACATTTGCCTATAGAAATGATTTTAAGAGGAGGTTTACACTTTTCCATAGTTCTAACTTGAACCGGTGAAGTATGAGTACGGAGAACATGCCCTTTGTCTATGTGAAAAGAGTCCTGCATGTCTCTTGCTGGATGATGTGGCGGAAAGTTTAAAGCCTCAAAATTGTAATATTCGGTCTCGATTTCCGGTCCTTCTGCAATATCGAAATTCAAAGTGCGGAAGATCTCTTTTATACGTCTTATTGTCTGAGATATAAGATGATACTTACCTGCCGGAAGTTTATATCCGGGCATTGAAAAATCAATTATTTCATTATTTGTATTTCCGGAGAATTTTTCAAGTTTTTCAGTGAGGAGGCTCTCAACCTTATTTTTAAGGCTGTTTAGAAGCTGGCCTATTTTAGGCCGCTCTTCCTTAGAAAGCTTGCCCATCTTCTCATAATAGGCAGAGATAGCCCCTTTCTTCCCGACATATTTAATTCTCAAATTCTCAAGAGCCTTTGATTCCGTTGCGGTCTCAAAGTCCTTGTCAATCTCTGCGGCTAATAGGTTTAATTCATTTTCCATCTACGCTCTTTCCCTTTTGTTCCGGTAGCTTTTCAAATATCAATTTGATGTATCAAAACCGCTAAAAAGCTTGATATATATTTGTTGATTATAACATGGAGGGCAGAGGTTGTCAATAGAGCAGCAAAGAGAATCCTTCTAAAATATAACAAGTTGGAGAATAAAATTAAAGTATCAAATTAGAGAAATAGTCTAAGTGAAGGGAGGCTACTTATATGCTCTTTTAACAGCATCATACATCAATATGGCCGCCGAGACACTCAGGTTCAAGGATTCAATCTTATTTATCATCGGAATTTTGAGAGTAATATCGGCCTTTTTCAAAAACTCCTCCGGCAGGCCATGCGCTTCACTACCCAGGACAAAACAGACAGGCAAAGAATAATCAGAAGAAAACAGATCTGCTCCGCCTTTTGCATCTGTTGCGGCTACACTTACATTGCTATTTTTCATATAAGAAATAGCTGTATTTAATTCAATATTGTCAACAAATGGAACCGTAAAAATAGATCCCATAGAAGCCCGTATGACCTTAGTGTTTGTTATCGCAACGGATTTATTAGTCAGAAATATTCCGGCCACACCGGAGGCTCTGGCTGTTCTAAATATCGTACCGAGGTTACCTGGATCCTGTATTTCATGCAGCAGGATAAAAACACTGTCTTTTTTGGCTTTAACAAGTAATTCTTTAAAGTCATAGGATTGCTTAGCAAAGAAAGCCGCAAGTCCCTGGGGCTCCTGGGTATCGGACAATTTGTCGAAAACTTGCTCACTCATGGCAGTATAGTTTTTTGCCATAGATTTTGCTTTAGCGGTAACAGGATTTTTATCGGCTTTTGGTGTGAAAACAACTTCCTGCGGGTTAAGACCTGTGCTTAAAATCTCTTCTATAATTCTATACCCCTCAACGAAATAATGTTCTTTAGACGACTTAAGGTCAAGAAGTTCTTTCACTTTAGGATTGGTTCTTGAACTTATAGACTGACTATCTTTCATTTTTCTCCCTACTACCTTATGCAACAGAAAACGCCGGAAACCCTTGAAGGCTGCCGGCGTTTAGATTTTAATATTTATTAAGCGTTGACTGCTTCAATAATCTTAAGAAATGAATTTGGATCTGTTGCCGCTATGTCGGAAAGCATCTTTCTGTTTATCTCTATCTTTGCCTTCTTCATTGCACCCGTAAATTTACTGTAAGAATAACCATTTTCCTTTAAAATAGCGGAAATTCTGATTATCCACATCTGCCTGAACAAACGCTTCTTTGTTTTTCTATCCCTGTAAGCAAAATTTCCGGCTCTATCAACGGCTTCAGTAGCAAATCTATAACAATTCTTTTTTTTGCCCCAGAAACCCTTTGTTAGTTTAAATATTTTCTTTTTTCTTGCTCTAGTTGTAACTCCGCCTTTAACGCGCGCCATTTGATGTCCCCCTTAGTTAATTATATGGAAGCAGGTGCTTAATAACCTTGCCATCCACTTTGTTAAGACTGCCTTTCTTTCTTAAATTTAGAGTCCTGTTTTTGTCTTTATGCTCCATAATGTGCCGGGCACCGGCTTTTTTCTTCATTACCTTGCCTCTTTTAGATATTTTGAACCTTTTCTTTGCAGAACTGTCACTTTTTAACTTTGGCATTTTACTTCCCCTTCTTCGGAGCCAGTAGCGCGGTCATATTATAACCTTCAAGCTTACTTGGCTGTTCAATATCTGCTATCGGTATAAACTGAGTAAGAACCTTATCCAGTAAGGCTTTTCCTATTTCTTTGTGGGCCATCTCGCGCCCTCTAAACATTATGGTCACTCTAACCTTATTTCCTTCTTTAAGAAATCTGTCAATATGACCTGTTTTAGTCTGGAAATCATGCACATCAATTTTTGGTCTAATCTTTATTTCTTTAATTACCACTATTTTCTGGTTTTTTCTGGCAAGCTTCTCTTTTTTTTCTATTTCGTAGCGAAATTTCCCAAAATCAGCTATTTTACAAACCGGAGGAACTGTATTTGGTGATATTTCTATCAGATCCAGTTTTGCAGTTTTAGCCATATTCATGGCAGTTGCTATTGGTACAACTCCCAGAGGGTCGCCGTTTACACCAATTAATCTTACTTCATTTACTCTGATGTAATTGTTTAGTCTATATTGCTTGTTGATGGGTTCCTCCTTAAACTTCTATAAAATAACAACACAATCTAACGGTAGATTATACCAAAATAAGCTTTATATAGTCAATCTTAATTAGAGTAAATAGGCGGTATAATATGGCTACTTTCCGTCATTTAGTCTTACTTACGACCTGCCAGGTTTTAAAATCTGCGGGATTTTGGATTTTAAAGACAATTTCACCGGCTTCATGGCCGTCTTCATATAATAAAGTTATTGTGTCGTTATCATTAAATTTAATACTCGAAGAAAACCATTTGCCGGACATTTGTGGTTTTTTTCCAATAATTGAGTCAAGATTATTCTTGATTTCTTGTTTTACAGCATCTTCTTGTACTTTCGTAAAAACAACTTTCTTAGCGGCTGTTGCGGGAGTTTCCGGTTTTTTCTCTACCAGCTTCTCGCCCGCCTTACCGCTTTTCAAGTGTAATATTTGTTTATCTTTTTCCTGGACCTGCCGGGCAAGATATAGTACCGTAACAAGAGCAACAATAAAAAGTATTAAAAAAGGTGAACCGGAGCTTTTTTTCTTTTTAACATTTTTTTTGGGCATAATTTAATCCTAGTTTTTTTAAACTACTTTGCGCTTTTTTGTTCGGTAACCCCGCCGTATTTTTTTATCCAGTCTTCCAGGGTTTTCTCCTCTAAAGAGGTTGTGATCTCAAGTATTACTCCGTCTTTACCGACTAGAATATTTGTAGGCAGAGCTGCAGTTGACCCGGGGCGGATATATTGAGCTATCGCGGCCTTAGTATAGTCCATAAAAACCGGGAAGTTTAGATTTAATTCTTTTGCAAATTCTGTTATTATTCTATTATCCTTTTCTATGGAGATGGCAAGAATCTGTAAATTATCCCCGTATTTCTCGTAGAGTTTTACAAAACCCGGAAATTCCTGTTTGCAGGGTTTACAATAGGTGGCAAAAAAATTTATCAGCAATAGTTTTTTTTCGCGATTTTCCACAACACTGTATTTTTTTCGTTTAATTGAATCGTAAAGAGAAAACTCA
>CAIYPD010000057.1 GCA_903928075.1 Candidatus Firestoneibacteriota bacterium | reverse complement strand
CTGGCGTTGTTTTTCCATGGCTTCTTCGTCTTTCTTCGACATAGCTTTTCTAAGAATGTCGGCCTGGCCCATAGTAAAGTCCGCAAGTTTTACGGCCGCCTGCATTACCTGTTCCTGATAGAGCATAATCCCGTAGGTTTCTTTTAAAATCTCTTCAAGGTCAGGATGCTGATATTTTATAGGCACCAAACCGTGTTTTCTTTTAACAAAATCATCGATCCAATCCATAGGTCCCGGACGATAAAGCGCTATAAGCGCAATTATATCATCTATGGTCTGCGGCTTCATTTTGCGCAGCAAATCTTTCATCCCCGCGCTTTCAAGCTGAAATATTCCGGCAGACTTGGCTTCACATAATATCTGAAAAGCTTTTTTATCCTCAAGAGGCAGGTTATTAGGATCTATTACCAAACCCCTTTCTTTTTTTATATTTTCTATGCAATTCTTGATCACCGTCAAAGTTTTTAAACCGAGAAAATCCATCTTCAAAAGTCCTATTTTTTCGACACAACTTTTCTCAAATTGCGTAAGAATTTCATCCTCGCCCGGCTCTTTATAAAGCGGCACATAATTAACCAGGGCTGTTTTGGCAATCACCACACCGGCCGCGTGGGTCGAAACATCGCTTTTTAAACCCTCAATATCATTTGCATAATCAATCATACTTTTAATTTTTTCATCACGGTGCATCCACTCTTCAAGTTCTTTGATTTTCTTTACTATTTCCAATAACGAGGGGTCATCCTTGCCTTCTTCTTTTGTTATAACCGAAGGAATCATCTTGGATACTTTGTTAACATCCTGAAAAGGAATATTAAGCGCCCGGCCGACGGCTTTAACTGCTGCTTTCCGCTTAAGGGTCATAAAAGTTATTATCTGGGAAACATTTTCTTTGCCGTATTTATTCTTAACATAAGTCAGCAGTTCTTCCCGCCTGGTATCCTCAAAGTCAATATCTATATCCGGCGGGCTTATGCGCTCCGGGTTTAAAAATCTTTCAAAAAGCAGATTATATTTAATGGGGTCTGTTTCTGTTATGTAAAGACAATAAGCCACGATGGAACCCGCGGCTGAACCTCTCCCGGCCCCGACATAAATACCGTTATCTTTTGCATACTTAATAAAATCCCAGACAATTAAAAAATAACCGGCAAAATTTGATTTCTTTATTACCTCCAGCTCATAGCCGGTTCTTTTTACAATATTTTCTCCGGGATTTTCTCCGTAACGCTTTTTCATACCTTCCATTGTAAGCGCGTCCAGATAGCTCTCAAGCGTATAATTTTCCGGCACCTCGTAGTCAGGCAAAATAAGCTTCGCTTTTTCATCCATGGTATAGTTACATTTTTCTGCAATTACCAGAGTGTTTTTTATGGCTTCGGGGACAAACTCAAATATCTTGCGCATCTCTTCTTCGCTTTTCAGATAAAACTCATTGCCGGTGAAACGCATACGGTCAATATCGTCGAGTTTACTTTTGGTTTGAATGCAAAGCAGGATGTCGTGGAGTTTGGAATGCTGTTTTTGAATATAATGGCAGTCATTGGTTGCGACTACGGGCACATTAAGTTCTTTGGATAATTTTAACAATTCTTCATTTACTTTGTATTGTTCCTGTATTTTATGGTCTTGAAGTTCCAGATAAAAATTCCCCTCTCCGAACAGTTCTTTGTAATTTTCTATTTTCTCCCGTGCCTCATTCATCTGTCCTTTAAGAATCAGACTCGGTATTTCACCTTTAAGACAGGCGGACAGGCAAATCAAGCCTTTAGAATGTTCCACAAGAATATCTTTATCTATGCGCGGCTTATAGTAAAATCCGGTCATATAGGCGGCGGAAACAAGCTTGACCAGATTCTTGTACCCTTCCTGGTCTTTGCAAAGCAGGAGCATATGATGAGAACTCTCGGTGTGGGAGGTATTTTTATCCAGGCGGGAACCCGGGGCGATATAAACTTCACAACCGATTATGGGCTTAATCCCGGCTTTCAAAGCGGCAAAGAAAAAATCAACAGCTCCGAACATATTACCGTGGTCGGTAATAGCCAGTGCGGGCATTTTTAATTTCACTGCGGCCTGCAGCAGGGGTTTTATTTTGGAGGCACCGTCTAACAGGCTGTATTCCGTATGGTTATGCAGATGGACAAACTCAGAGTGTATCATTACTTCCCGCTTTTCTTTTTTTCTTTTAACTGCTTTTGAGAAGTTGCGGTTTCTTTAGCCGGTGCCGCTTTTAGTTCTGCCTCTGTTTTGATATTGCCCTTTTTACAGGCTGAAACAAAAGCCTTTACCACCGCAGGATCAAACTGGGAACCTGAACATTTTTTAATCTCTTCTATGGCGGTATCCCGCGCAATACCCTTTCTGTAAGGACGGTCGGAAGTCATAGCATCAAAGGTATCGGCAACCCCGATAATCCGCCCGTCTAAAGATATTTCTTCGCCTTTTAATTTATTCGGATAGCCATTCCCGTCCCACCGTTCCTGGTGGTGAAGTATTCCGGGAATTATCTGTTTAAATTGTTTTATGGGTTTTAAAATATCCGCTCCTATCTGCGGATGCCGTTTTACTTCTTCATATTCAAAATCACTCAGTTTACCCGTTTTTTGCAGAATGTTCTCGCTTACATCTATTTTTCCGATATCATGAAAGAGAGCGGCCCAGCGGATTTGTTCGATTGCTTCATTTGAAAGCTTTAATTCAGCGGCGATAGCCACACTATAATGCTCTATTCTGTCTATATGTCCTCCGGTAAAAGAATCTTTTGATTCAATTGCCCGGGCCAGAGCTGTGGTTGTATCCAGAAAAAACTCCTGAAATTCTTTATGTACCACGGCGTTATCAATCGCAACCGCGGACTGATCGGCGAGCGCTTCGAGAAGTTTCATCTCGTACGGCAAAAATGAAGCACCGTCAAACTTATTCACCACCTCGATGACCCCGATCAACTTGTCTTTTACTCTAAGCGGAACGCCTAAAATTGATTTTGTTTCAAAATTTGCTATCGCCTCGCTCCGGTTATAGAAACGCGCATCCTTGGCAACATCAGGCACAAGCAGAGATTGGCCTGTCCGGGCCACCCAGCCCGCAATACTCTCAGACATAGGAATACGGACGGTATTCGCAGCATTTTCCCTGAATTTACCGGTAACCACTTCGAAAACAAGTTCTTTTTTTTCATTATCTATAAGAAAGATGGCACTGGTTTCCGCCCGCAGCAGTTTGGCGGTAACATCCATTACTTCGTTTAAAAGAATTTTAAGATCCAGTGTCGAATTAATGATGGTGGAAACAGAAATAAGGGTAGAGAGTTCTTCTATTTTCTCTTTAGATTCCTCTATAAGCTGAGCATTTTGAATTACCAGACAAATCTGGCCGGCGAGAGATTCCAGTAAATCCAGATCTTCTTTAATGAAATGTTTATTTGCCATCTTATTTACCAGTTCTATCACTCCAATCACTTTGTTGTTTATCTTTAAAGGTACACAAAGAATATTTTCCAGAGGATATTTAATATTACCCGGTTGTTCTTTCCTGAAACTTCTGTTGTTTTGGGCGTCCGGGACCACAAGTGCTTTACCCGACTCAGCCACAAAACCTACAACACCTTCACCTTTGGCAAGCTTGTATTTTTTTAGCTCAGGACTTCGTTCTCCTTTAACTACTTTAAATTCGAGAATGTCCGTGACCGGATTTAAGAGTAAAAGTGAACCGGCCTCCACCTTCATGGTCTTAATTATCATCTCCATGATATTATCCAGCATATTATCCAGGTCGAAATAATTTGCTGTTATTTTTCCGAAAGATTGAAAAATGGATATTTTGAGATCCTGGATGCCGACGAAATTGTGCATAGCCGAAAGCTGCGCCCGGGTTTCTTTTAGTTCATTATTTAATTTTTCAATTATCTTATCTTCCGGCATTTACAAACCCTTTTTTAAAGATTTTACTAAATCTATCACGCTATTAACAAGATTCGCTTTTCCCTGATTTTCCTTTATATTTTTGATAATTTCGCTGCCGATAATTACCCCGTCCGCTACCTTTAAAAAATGGGCGGCTTGTGCATTATTTCCTATGCCAAATCCCACGGCCAGAGGCAGGTCTGTAATACTTCTTACTTTTCTTATATAATCTTTAATTTCAGGCAGTTTCTTGCGTTGTCCCGTAACACCCTTTATAGAAACACAATACAAGAACCCTGTGCTCTTTAAGGCAGCCGACCTTATTCTTTCTTTAGTACTATTAGGAGAAACAAGAAATACTGTGGATAATCCTGCTCTTTCAGCGGATTTAGTAAGTTTTCCGCTTTCTTCCGGTACCAAATCAGGGACGATTATACCATCAATGCCGTTATTTTTGCAACTTTTTACAAATTTAGAGATACCGTAACTTAAAAAACTGTTATAGTAGCCCATAAGCACTATCGCTGCTTTAGTCTTTCCCTTTAGGCTTCGTGTTAGAGCCAGTATTTTATGTAAGTTTGTCCCTTTTTGAAGAGCCAGATAACCCGCTTCTTGAATTACAGGACCATCCGCAATAGGGTCTGAAAAAGGAATTCCTATTTCAATGACATCTACTCTGGTTGAGTCAAGCCCTAAAATTATTCGTTTTGTTGTCTTTAAATCCGGGTAGCCGCCTGTAATGTAAATAATAAATGATTTACGCTTATTGTTTTTGTTATCAAGCATATTTCTTACTAGCTTATTAGAGTAATCTACCGACATCTTTATCGCCTCTTCCCGAAAGATTAATTATAATCAGATCAGATTTTTTAAACTTTGCATAGTTCTTAATTACATAAGCGACAGCATGGCTTGATTCTAAAGCAGGAATAATGCCTTCTATTTTAGACAACAAATCATAGGCTTTTAGAGCATCAAGATCGCCAATGGGTTTATATTCAGCTCTTCCTGAATCTTTATAATAACTATGCTCCGGGCCCACTCCGGGATAATCAAGACCGGCGGCGACCGAGTGTGTATTCAAAATTTGACCATACTTATCTTGAAGTAAATATGTATATGAACCATGTAATACTCCTGGTGTTCCAGCACTTATACTTGCAGAGTTCATACACGGCATCATGCTTTTACCGCCTGCTTCAACACCAATCATTTTTACTTTTCTGTCCTTATAAAAAGGATAAAATAGACCAATGGCATTACTGCCTCCACCAACGCACGCTATCAGGTAGTCAGGGAGTTTCCCTTCTTTTTTTAACACTTGCCTTCTTGCTTCCTCCCCAATAACTTTTTGAAAATGCCTAACCATAACAGGATATGGGTGGGGACCTGCTACTGTTCCAAGCATATAATATGTAGTATCAACAGAGGCGACCCATTCACGCATCGCTTCATTTAGAGCATCTTTTAGTGTTTTAGTTCCTGAAGTAACAGGAATAACATTAGTCCCGAGAAGTTTCATTCTATAGACATTCAGCGACTGCCTTTTGCAATCCTCTTCCCCCATGAAAACATCACACTTTAAGCCAAATCTTGCCGCAACAGTAGCAGTTGCAACTCCATGCTGGCCGGCGCCGGTCTCGGCAATTATGCGTTTTTTACCCATCTTTATAGCCATTAAAGCCTGACCTATACAGTTATTAATTTTGTGAGAGCCCGTATGGGTCATATCCTCTCTTTTCAGATAGATTTTCGGCCCGTTTAAATATTTCGTGAACTTTTCTGCAAAATAAAGCTCTGTCGGTCTACCTGCAAATTCTCTCAAATAATAATTAAACGCGTTATTGAATTTCTTATCCTTAATCGCGCTAAAATACTGAGCTTTTAGCTCTTCCAAAGCCGGCATCAGTGTTTCAGGCACAAAGATACCTCCGTATTTCCCGAAATATCCTCTTTTATCCGGCATCATATTTATTTACCTTTAAAATAAAGTCCTTCACTTTCTTTTTATCCTTCTTTCCGGGTTTGATTTCTACCCCGCTTGAAACATCCACTCCATAAGGTGCAACTTTTTCCAAAGCCTTAGTAATGTTCGCAGGAGTCAAGCCGCCGGAAAGAATAACCGGTTTGCCGTGTTTTTTGGCGTAAAGCGCAAGGTCCCAGTCTAATACTTTCCCGGTCCCGCCTTTTTTTCCTGCAACAAAAGAGTCCAAAAGATATGCTGAGACATTAGCATAAGCTTGAAGTACTTTAATATCAATCTCCCCTTTTACTCTTATACCTTTGATTACAGTCAGAGGTAAAAGTGACCCGAAAAAATCAGGAATCTCCTCCCCGTGAAGTTGAACGGCCGACAGACCAGTTTCTTTAACTAT
>CAIYPD010000056.1 GCA_903928075.1 Candidatus Firestoneibacteriota bacterium | reverse complement strand
GGAGGGACATTTTCCCGTCACTCGCATTCTCTTTGACGAAGCCGGCAACGCAAAGCGGCCCGGTCGGCTTGAAGGAATTCAGTTGCGCCGGCTTCTTTTGCACCCGTAACGGCCGCGTTGATCTCATCCGCAAGGAATTCGCGCGCCTTCCGGTAGTATGTATTGTCACTACCTTTCTGTTGCTGTTCAACTGAAATTCCCGCCACTCCTTCGAGGTCTGTAACAATAAAAATCTTCATTACTAAAGTTCTCCTGTTTTCAATTGCCAAATAGCTGCTAATAATCAGTATACAACAACATGTGTATTGCAAAAATGGTCAGACCATTTTGCATAAGAATGCATATTGTCTATCTCCGATAACTTGACGTTAAGGAATTTCAAAGTTGATGAATGAATCCGGTGCCACTCTACGCATCTAATTCATTGTTAATGTATTACTCATAAAATATTGCTGTTTGCTCTTGCAATGCCAATAATTATTCCATTACTTGTTAATTTTCAATAATTTAGCCAGACTGGCACTGTTTATTCTGATTCCACATGGATGATTTTCACCCCTTTGTATATTCCGCTCTTGCACTCGGTTTTTCTCACGCGAACCGCAATTACATTTTGTTTCCCGGTTGCGAGGCAGCCGGTTATCTCAAAATAGATCGGACTGTCCCATCCCCTGCCACCAAGACCAAGATTACGCTCGCCGACTTTTAGCCCGTTTACAAATACGCATACATCGCCATCCACCGCACCGAAGTGAATGAAACATTTTTCTCCTTTTTCCACAGTAACTGGGGGAACCGTCTTGCGATACCATGCAACCCCGTGATAATCCGGATAACCCTGATCCTGCCACCAGAGATCGGCATCGAGTAGCGGCCAGCCCTGCTCGGCAAAATCCGGCTGCATCCAACCCGACATTAGCCCTTCGTCCTGCGCATCGGTTGTAAAGCGCCACTGTTTGTCAATTTCCATCGTCCGTTTCGGGGTGCGGCAGATTGCCGCCAGCGCCTGCTGCTCAGCAACGGATTTTTCCCATTGCTGTTCAATTACTTTTTCGGCAACAGTCTGATCCCGGCAGACAAACGTAATATCATCAACCAGCAACCGGGCATCTTCCTTTGGGATTTTGTCGTAGTTCCCAAACCAGACAAAAACACGGACATATTTTGTTCCCCTCCAGAATTTGTCACTCGGAGAACCGCTTTGGTCCTCTCCAATCATGGTTGTGGAGAACTTCTTCCATTCTGCCGGTATCCACCCTCTCGCCACCCAGTATAATGCCGGGCCATATTGACGGTGCAGACGAACCGGTGTTCCTGCCGGATAGCCCTTTGCCAGTGCTCCTTTCAGGATGACCCGGCTGGTCGCCCCGTCCTGTATGACCTTCTCGACGTGCGGTGAAAGATCAAAATTTGGAAGATCCTGAAAATTAACCGATACGTTAAATGCGATGACGCCTCCCGTGATCAGCCATTGTGCGTTAGTGCTGATCAGCAATTCTTTCGATCCCCTATCGGCATCGGAGGCCAGGGTCGTTTCCGTTCCTTCAATCGCACCAACGTTTGGAATGGTGATTTGTTTTTTGTTTTCATCGTACATGCGCAACCCCATATAAGCGCTTGCGGGAAGATTGCCGTCCAGTGAGCGCAAATATGCGGAAAGGACATATGCCTTTCCCATATCTACTGGAATCATCTGTTTGCAAATAATCTCAGTTGGATATTTGCCGTACAGTTCAAAACTGAATTGTCCGGAACGTTTGATTTCTGTGTTGACTTTGACCATGCCTTCCCACGAAGACGGGTCCTCGCAATTTACCAAATGCTCCACCTTGCCTTCGGATGCGGTGCTTTTTTCAACAGTGTTAATTTTTTTCTGTTCGGGTACACCTTCTGCCCGTCCGCTCACTGCTGTTGCCAAAATGCATGCCATGAATATCACCGTCCAAAACCAGCTCGGCCATTCTTGTTTGTTCATCTTTTCCTCTGAATTCAAAACTGCTTTGATTTTCTCTACAATCTCTACACGCTGAATGTCGACAGTCCTTATGCGCCGTCTTTCGGAAAGGACAAGCTGTTTTGCCGCTGAAAATCATTTCCCTTTTGCGAACCATTTTCTGAGGACGTTTTCCGCAGGTTTTCCGGCAATAGTAAAGCCCATATCACCTTTGGGATCCGTGTGATACTGCGGACGGTTCTGGGTTTCATCCCACTTCCACCAATACATTCCCATCCACTGCGGAAGTTCCCAGAAAGTGCGGAATATCGCTTCCATATAATTCGCCTGTTCTTCTCCATCATAATAAGTTTCCCACTCAAAGTCAAAGGGTTTCAGAATACAGCCATGCGCCGCCCTGACGCCTATCTCTGTAAACGCGATTGGTTTATTGTCAAAGCGGTCGCAAATTGAAATAATCTTTTCTTTTCTGGAACTCAGATAATCCATCATATTTTCCAGGGTGTAATGAGGATTGCTCCGTGCCACAGGCGGCTCAGCATTTCTGGCACAGGCCGGAGGATAGTAGCTGTAACTCAGGAAATCAAGGTCCTGGAACCAGTCAAGCGAATATGCCTTGCGTGAGGTGCAGGTAAATTCATAAGTTATAGGTCCTGAATAAATTTTTCGAACTTCCGCAATAACTTTACGCCAATCATCAGAACGCCCTTCAGTCCCGTAATATTCAGCACCGATAATGAGCGAGTCAAGCTTTACACGTTCAGCGAAATCCGCAAAATATTTAGTCGACTCGGTAAAACTGCTGAACCATTCGTTCCAGTATGAACTTTTCACCCCCTGTATCTGCTGTTGTCCGTCAGGAAAGTTAACCATCCCCATCCAGGCACTGTCAAGCAGAGTAAGGCACGGCTTGAATAATATCTTTATTCCATTATCATGCATGGATTTGGCCATCTCGGCAAGCTCCAGTTCTCCGGATGAAAAATTAAAATCCAGAAAGTGTTTCCTTGAATAGAAATGCTCCTGGCAAAAGTTAGCGTTAAGCGTGGTCCAGTTGACACCGGCCTTTGCCATTTTTTCGGGCTGCTCCAACATTTCTTTTCTGCTGTAGTATCCGCGTTTTGCCATGAATCCGAAATTCATACCGCAGTGCAGAGTGTTGAAAACTGGATGATCTTTGAAACGTTCCGGGATATTAACTTTACTTTTGTCCAACATTTTTATGCTCCTTGTTTAATTTGTTCTGAATAATATACGTTATTCGTAATGCTGTTACTTAAATTGATACATGTCAGCAAATACCTTGGGAGATGAAAGAACGCTTTCCAGTTACTGCCTTTAAAAGAGTGGCAGACATTCCCTTTGCGGTCAACATAGCCGAACCACTCGCCATATTCAGGGTCATTAAAATTCTTCCATGCCCATGAGTCAATCTTGAGGAACCAATCAAGGAATTTGGCCTCTCCGGTCATTTTGTAAGCATAAAGAGCGGCAACAGCGGCTTCGCAATGAGCCCACCATATTTTGAAGCTGGTTTTAGGCTCAAGCAGGGGCCTGCCAAGCGCGTCATTGAAATAGAAAAGTCCGCCACACTCATGATCCCAGCCGTAATCCAATATTCTACCAGTAAGAGCACATGCCTTTTCCGTTAACTGCTTGTTTTTCCGGTCATCTGCATACTGGAGGATAAACCACATTGCCTCCAGAGCGTGACCGGGATTGATCAATCTGCCGTCGGCGCTTTCAAGATCGAAAGATCCATCAGTGTAGATATTTTCGAACATGAGGCCGAGGTCATCATTCCAGAATCCCATGATATTATTAACGGCATTTTTTATCTCAGATTCATACTCATCCGTAATAAGGGATTTATTCAGAATAAATCCGACGTTAAGGAATATCATATAGTGCCCGAGTTGTTTCCGTACAACTTTCCCTGAAAGAGTCTGAGCATCCGCTGATTTTCGTATATTATCCATAAAAACCGCAGCAGATGAGACCGCTTCCGTTTTGTACTTTTTGGCACCTGTAGCATGATAAAGAGCTGCAGATGCAATCGCCGCGAAACTGTCCGTAAAGATACTGAATCCGCCAAAATCAGAGCACGACGGATCACCTTTTTTATTTAACGAGAAATAATATCCCCCGTCATTTTTTTTACCGTGTTTTGTGAGGAAGTCAAACCCGTCAACCGCAATATCGAGCCATTTGTTTTGAGAATATTTTGTTTTAAAAAGAGTTGCAAACATATATACATTTCGCCATTGCATCCACATATACTTTTCAGTATCATAAACTTTGCCCTGTCGGTCCAGGCAGGTAAAAAAACCGCCGTTTTCAATATCTGGAGAATTTTTCTCCCAGAACGGTGTTATCCTGTTCAAAAGTTCGTCCTCATATTTGGTTATTATATTTTTCAGGACGGTTTGCATATTATGCGCATTATTTGTTTTTTTAGTTAAATTGCAATTTGTACTATGACTACTCAATAAAAAACTGGGGATTCGATCAACTTCCTGATGCCGGATTGCACGTGAAACTCTTTCTCTTGATTTCATTATTTTTTCCTTGACTTTATATTTAACCTGAATCCGTGAAGGCTTTTCAGCCCTTCATTTTTTTGTTAATTCTTCATTTTATCTTAATTTGATATACTCGCAATATCTGTCAAAAAGCCCGTGCGCCTGGAGGTAAGATGAATTCGGGCTCATAAAATGCGAAAATTCGAAAGTTATTGATTTTTCCATACCAGCTTTTTCTGCCGCCTTAAGTTTCAGGAGAAGCTTCTCCCACTTTACGGGGAAAAATTTTATAGGCATATCCCGGTCAAAGCTCTCCGTGTTTGTCCATGATCTCAGGCCATGCCTGTCTCCAAGTTCCTTGTTCAAACACAGGAACTCTTCAGCTTCATCAAAATCAATATGCCCGTCCTGAAAAGCTACAATATCTACGGCCCCCTTCAGTCCAGCCATTATTTCATCCCATTCCTTTTCGTGTTCTTCGGGTGTGATGCTTAATGCTTTGTCTTGCGAAGTCTGACTGACCCACTGAGAAATAGCCTTGGCTCCCTGAATTCCCGGGGAAATCAACGTCGGCAGGTTGGGTGTAATGTCCTTACAGAATTTTCCAACCCTCGCATACAGGTCAATCATCACTTGACTTTTTCTGCTGATTTCCCAAGACAGATACCATCCTTTTAATGCTGGATAATGACCATATTCCGTCCAAACTTCCTCAATGATTCTTTTTGAAATGTCAATTTCTTTCTGTTCTTGTCCGAGACCCAAGTATTTGTGAGAATCATAGAGGCCGAAAAAAAAAGCGATATTGTATTTCCCTGCCAGCTCTAGAAACATTTTTAAAAGGTCATCGGGAGGGATGAAGCAACCCATTTCCTTATTGAGTACCTTCGATGGATAAGTCATCCAATGCTTCCATCCGCAACGGATCATAATAACTGTATCAATCCCTATTGACTTCATACATTTAAAATCTCGATCCCACTCCTTGTATCCCCAGTTCTGATGAGGAATGTCATGGCTGATTTCATCCAGAAATGTCCCTGTAATTTTCATAAAACAAATTCTCCCTTAAAGTGTCTATTTTTTCCAATAAAAGTTTTACAATTTTTCTTAGATGGTGCCCCTATTCAGAACCCATCGGAACCGCCGGAGCCACCCGGCGCATCACCCATGCCAGTTATTTGGAATACGCTTCGCGAAAGATTGGCCGCCAGACGGGCGCGGGTCTCCTCCAAATGCCCCATGCGACTGACCATGGGCCAGTAGAGGCCATCTATGGCGCTTGCTTCGGGATCCCAGAAGAGTAGACCATCGGCACCGGCATCCATCCATTCCACCGCTCGGCGTAACACTTCCTGGGTATTGGGCTGCCGATGAGCGGTCATGCCGGGATACACGGGAATGCCCGTGCCAGCGGTAATGCTCTTGTACCAGGCGATATCGAACGGCTCCGTTGAAAAATTCTTTACGCCAATCTGGTCGATCAGTCCCTCGCGCACCCAGCACGCCACGTCCAGACCATAGATCAGGCATTCATCCGTTCGAGGCAGGCACATGGCGGAGAGTGCCAGCCGTTTTTTCAAACCACGTTCACGTTGGAACGCATCCAGCACCTGACGCACCTCGCGCATCCACTGGGTCAGTATCTCGGCCCGCAGATCATAGATGCGCGGATCATTCTCCGGTACCGTGCGAGCGTCTTCGCCGTAAAGTTCCCGGAACCGGTCGCAAAAGGCATCCTCAAAAACGATCAGGGGCATTCCTCGGTTGTATAGAATGTTCACTCCGTCCGGTCCAGATTCCAAAACCTCACGGAATATGCCGAGCAGGTGCTGGCGCACTTCCGGGACGGCAAAACTCATCTTCGTCATCCACCTTCCGGCACGGTCGCGACAGCGCCACTCCGGGTGCGCAAGGAAGAAATCCGATGCCGCCCAGTCTTCCATGCCGTGATGCACCGGCCCACTCCAGGCGCCGGGACGCATGCTGATGTGAATGTCCATGCCCATATCGTGGCAGGCATCGACCGCCACCTTGGTGATATCAATCCCGGCGGCGATAAGCGTCTGCACGGCCTCGGTGAAGCAACGGTCTCCTTCTCTGGCAAAGTCGTCAGTCCTTGTTCCAGGAATGGTACCGAGACGACTGCGGTAATTCACCAAATCAGCACCGGCGTAGGCCCACCAGATCGTGCCAAAATCGGAGTCTCGAAATGGTTCGAACTGCTCTAACAGCTCCGCCTTTGTCGTCGGCATACGTGAATAGAGAAAGGTGGACCCGTCAATGGTGCCAATGAGACGCTTGGTTTCAGGTTCACAACGCTTACGCTGCACGGCTGCGACTTCCGCATCAGTCAGCGGCACGAGCTTTACATAGTACACCAAGGCCTCTCTGGACAGCCCTGCCGATTGTTGGGCGATGTGCAGGGATTGTCCGGTCAGGTCGGCACACTTAAACAGAACCTCTTCTCCCGCGCATGGTCCTTCCTTAGGCATGCGATGCTGGAATGCAATATCGTCGGAGAGTTTGACCCGGACAACACTCTCGACATTAGAAAAGCCTCTGCCCAACCCCAAGTATACCGCATGCCAGCCCTTAGCGTTCAGAGGCAAGGTCAACTCCGGGGCACCGGTTTTGAAAAGCGCATGTACACACTTTCCAGAAAATTCAGAGGTGGTGTAAGGCAGGACTTTCCAGTGCCCGCGGCTCCGTCTTGTGGCGAGCGCCTCGGGTGGCTGGCAAACGGAAAGGTCGCTAATTATCACCGGCTTGGAACGTGGATCACCAGCGCATTCGTCGGCCTTAATGATGCCATACCTGTTAAGTCCGCTCTCCTTGAATTTACCGTCTTCGCTCAACCTTATCCGGAACACCGCCGGATTTACGAGATCAACACGAAGACTCTTCTTGTTCTCAAGACAAATTGTTTTGTTCTTCATATTTTTTTTTAACATCATCTTTATATAAAATTTATTTCCGAAATTTTGAAAATGCCCGTACTCTATTTCGCGCATCATCAAGGCAATTCCTTCTTCCGTTATAAAGAATCTCCGCCCCGTCCGAAAGAGCCGAAGGATCCGAGGAAGTGGGAGTCCGTCAGTAATACCTCGCTGCTTGCGGCTGGAATGGGATGGACGGCAGGAGATTATTTATTGCAAGACCCGCCTTCCTCCAGCACTTTCCTGACTTTTTGGGGTGCGACGAGGGAGATGTCAATGCCCGATGAAAGGGCTGAGAGCTTGGGGGATTTTGCTTTTAAGTGCTTCCTGAAAATGTCTGTGATGGCTCTGACTTGGCGGCGCCCTAATATTTCGCAGTAAGTTAAATCTTCGGCGTTTGAGGGATTCCTGCGCGTGACCCGGGTTCCAATTTTTATTCTCGGATTTTTCAGCCTGTTTTTAAGCAGGGGAAGCGCCGGGCGGCGGCAGACGGCTTGAGCGATGGTTATTCCATCGCAAGCATATTTTTCGAATGGCCATTGCGGAACCGCCGTCCCTATACTTCCATCTTCCGTAAGGTGAGCAACCCGTATTTCAAACCGGAAACCGCGCTCGGGATTCCGTAAGCCGGAACGCCCGTTGACATCAGTCGGCTTGATCCCCCTCAAATGTTTTTCAGCAATAGTCATTTAAGTAATTCTATGACAATATCCTTGGCATCGAAATATTTCCCGGAATTTTGTCCCTTCGGCGTCTCCAGCTGAATACGCAGTTGTTC
>CAIYPD010000055.1 GCA_903928075.1 Candidatus Firestoneibacteriota bacterium | reverse complement strand
TGTCACCTGTAAAGAATCAAGGCAATGAAGGTACTTGTGTAGGTTTCGCCTCCATTATCGGAATGAAGGAATATCAGGAGAAGCTTGATTACAAGCGTTATATAGGACTTTCGCCCCGCTTTGTTTACTCGGAATGCAAGAAGCTGGATAAAATGCCCGGAGAGGGGACGACAATAAGAGCGGCCATGAAAGTTTTAAAAAAACTTGGAGTTTGCGAAGAAGTTTATTGGCCTTACCGCCCATTTCAAAGTGACCGCGCAAAAAGTGGTGCGCGCGCAAACGCGAAAACAAATAAAATACTTACTTATGCCAGAATAGTGGATTTATATGAGCTTAAAGCCGCTCTGGTGCAGAAAGGCCCCTGTGTTATAGGCGTAAAGGTCTTCCGCGGGATGATGGAAACAAAAACAGGCCTGGTCCCCCTGCCAAAAAGAGGCGAGAGAATGCTTGGCGGGCATGCCATCTGTCCTGTAGGTTATGATGACAACAAAGGTCGAATTAAATTCAAAAACTCCTGGTCGGCAAGCTGGGGTGATAAAGGTTTTGGTTATCTCGGGTACGATTATCTTGAAAGTTTTATGATGGATGCCTGGAGTTCCGTCGATATAACTGACGCTAATCCGTTGACTATCTCAAGTATTTTAAAAATAGCAAAATAGTGCTGTAAATAAGGCTCCCGGGACAAAAAAAGATGGAAAAAAGAATATTAGGAAATACCGGACAAGCACTTTCTGTTGTGGGTTTTGGCGGGATGCTGGTTATGGGAGAGGAACAAAAGTACGCAAACCGCCTTGTAGCAGAGGCCGTGGAAAGAGGCCTAAATTATTTTGATGTGGCACCTACTTACGGGGACGCTGAGGAAATACTTGGACCTGCAATTGAGCCTTACCGTACAGCTCTCTTTTTGGCAGGAAAGACAGTAGAAAGAACGGGTCAAAAAGCTCTCGTAGAATTGAAACAATCCTTAAAAAGACTCAGAACCGGACATATCGATCTTTATCAACTCCACGGGGTAAAGACTCTCGACGAAGTTAAGAGTATACTCGCCCCCGGTGGGGCCTTAGAAGCAATCCTGAAAGCGAAAAAAGACGGTTTAATTCGCTATGTTGGTTTTTCCGCCCACTCTGAAGAGGCCGCCCTGGCCTTACTCGAGCAATTTAAATTTGACAGTATCTTATTTCCGGTCAACTGGGTCAGCTGGTTACAGGGCAATTTTGGGCCAAAGGTTATTGAAAAGGCCAAAATGCAGGGAACAGGCATACTGGCACTAAAAGCCCTGGCTAAAAGAAAATGGAAGCAAGAAGAGAAACGAAACTGGTCAAAATGCTGGTATGCGCCTGTAGAGAGTCAAGAAGAAGCGGCCTTAGCCCTGCGCTTTACACTCTCAAAACCGGTAACGGCGGCATCCACTCCGGGGCATCCTGAATTTTTGTGGTGGGCCTGCGATATTGCGGATAATTTTAAGCCGCTTTCAAGAGAAGAAGAGGTTCTGTTAAAGGAAAAAAGCAGGGGATTGGAGCCGGTGTTTTAACTAATCAAATACTTCTTGTAGCAGGTTTAATTCTTAAACTCAGAAGAAAAATGAAACTCTACCTCCGGATACTGGCCTTTAAAGTAATTTAAAGACCATTCTGATTCCGCAAAAAACACTAAATTCTTGTCTTTATCAAAACCCATATTTTCCGATTTAAACCTGCAAAAATCCTCAAGCATTACCTGATTTTTAGAGGTTAGCCAGCAGGCTTTATAGAATTTTAAAGGCTCAAAACGGCAGTCGGCGCCGTATTCGTGTTTCAAGCGGTATTGAATTACTTCAAACTGCAGCTGCCCGACCGTGCCTACAATTTTCCGCCGGCCGTAGGTAAAAGAGAAGAGCTGGGCCAGGCCTTCATCGGTCAACTGGTGGATTCCTTTTTCAAGTTGTTTGGCTTTGAGAGAGGTGTGAATTAATTCTTTGAATACTTCCGGGGAAAAACTGGGTATTCCGTGAAATTTCAGTATTTCACCTTCGGTCAGGGTATCTCCGATCTTGAAATTATCACGGTCATAAAGACCAATGACATCTCCGGGGTAAGCCTCTTCTATAAGTTCTTTTTTCTGGCCTAAAAAACTTGCCGGGGTATTGAACCGGAGATCAATTCCCAACCGGACATGCCGGTAAAATTTATTTCTTTCAAATTTGCCCGAGCAAACTCTAAAAAATGCAATGCGGTCTCTGTGTCTTGCGTCAAGATTTGCGTGTATTTTGAATACAAAACCGCTAAAGGTCGGCTCCGCAGGAAGAACCTCACGGCTTTCGGTAAGCATAGGACCGGGACCCGGGGCAAGTTCCACAAAAGTATCGAGTAGTTCTTTGACGCCAAAATTATTGAGCGCGCTGCCGAAAAACACGGGCGCAAGTTCTCCTGACAGGTAATGCTGCTTATCAAAAGGTTCATAAACCCCGTCAAAGAGCGCCATATCTTCCCTTAATTGCCCGGCGTGGCCTGCCCCGATTTGCGCGTCAAGTAGTTCGCTTTTAAGATCAGAGACGGCAAGTACATCTTTTCCCTGGGCATGAATAAGATAGAGATTTTTATTGTGAAGATTATAAACACCCTTAAAATCCGTACCACGGCTGATAGGCCAGCTAAGAGGTCTTACTTTTATGGCAAGTTTATTTTCCAGTTCATCGAGCAGGTCAAAAGGACTGCCGCCTTCCCGGTCAAGTTTATTTACAAAGATCATAACCGGAGTGTTTCTCATTCTGCAAACTTTCATAAGTTTTTCTGTCTGCTCTTCCACGCCCTTTACACTATCTACCACAAGAATTACACTGTCAACCGCCGTCAAAGTCCGGTAAGTGTCTTCAGCAAAATCTTTATGCCCCGGGGTATCCAGTAAAGTCAGATTTAAATCTTTATATTCGAAACTCATTACCGCCGAAGCCACCGAAATACCTCTTTGCCGTTCTATCTCCATAAAATCCGAGACGGTGCTTTTCTGTATTTTATTTGATTTTACGGCACCAGCGCTCATTATTGCGCCTGCAAAAAGCAAGAACTTCTCCGTAAGCGTGGTTTTACCTGCGTCAGGATGGCTGATTATGGCAAAAGTCTTTCTTTTATTTATTTCACTATTTTGATTCAAAAACCCTACCTCTCTATAAAAAAAATAACCCGCCGTTGCGGGGGAAAGCCGGATTATTAGTTCCGCTATAATTCTCATTATAACCGTTTAAGCGCTGATTGTAAAGAATTCATAATATTTGCAAAAAAATCCTTCTGTTCATTGAGGAATTCTAAAATACAAAGAGATTTCAAGCAGGGTCATAGCCGGCCCCGGGTACTTGACACCGGAGAATTTCGGGTTTATAATATTGGTTAGAAGGAAAAGATGTATTAGGACAGGCTACCCTGAATTTTGCGTTTAACTGTCCATTCTATGGGGTGCAGTCCAAGTTGAAAAATTTGGATGGGATGAAGATGAAGATGAAAACTAATGAAAGTAGATATAAAAGGCTCTTCAATTCTTTGAATGATGCCGTCTTTGTTGCTGATATTCAGACGCGTATAATCCTCGATGCAAATCAAATGGCGCTAAAACTAACCGGCAGAACAAGCGGAGAAATAATCGGGAAAGACTGGTCAATACTGCATTCCGCAGAGCATGCCGGGTATTATATTGAACATTTTGAAAAAGTTATGAAAGACGGCTCGGATATTTTCGAGGCAATAGCAGTTAAAAAAGACGGGACCGGCAGGACGGTCCAAATAAGTTCCCGCGTCGATGAGCTTGAAGGGAAAAAAGTAATAGTGAGTATGTTCAGAGATATTACGGAAAGGACGGAAGCGGCAGTCACAATTAAAAACGGCGAAGATCGGCTCAAAAAATCACATTTGGAATTTAGAGATTATATTGACTCAACATCTGACGGCGTCATGATTATTGACAAGAAGTTAAATATATTGAACATTAATACAGGC
>CAIYPD010000054.1 GCA_903928075.1 Candidatus Firestoneibacteriota bacterium | reverse complement strand
CTCCCTTTCCCCGCAAAAACAACAGCTCCTAAGGCTTTTTTCAGGAGCCAGGTGTTTGCCACATGGTCAAAATGGTTATGGGTAATCAGCAATTTCTTTATCTTTCGGATATCCAGGCCTGTGGAGGCAATATTCACGCGAAGTTTGAAAAGATTAAAAGTTTCCCCGTTGTCTACAAGCGCGAGCTCGCTTCCGCCGTCAATCAAATAAATATTACAGTCAAATTTTTTCGTTAATGCCGGAGAACCGCCCCAGTCACCCCTCCCGACAATATATATTCTATCGCAAATCTTAATATTTCTTATCAAACGCCCTTTAGTTTTCTTAGTCAAACTCCCTCCGTTTTATCTCTTTTCGTGATTTCTTTTAAGTACTTCCATGAGAACTGTTTCCATTTCCCCGTTAAACCCGTCTATCCAGGCCGAGGCAAAATCCGCCCGGGGAATTTTTAGCCGGAGATCTTTGAGAAATGGTTCCAGATCAATTTGAGAGGAATCAAAAATTACTTTCACAGCTACTCTTTTTTTAATAAAACCTTTGTAAGCTCCAAACATGTAAACGGCCCTGGTGTTGTAGCCCAATTTTTGAAAAGACAAAGCCACGGAAAGCAAGGCCTTTTCCAGATTCTCATGATTATAAGTTTCGTAGCCCAATTTTACACCTTCAATACCTTCAGTTAAAGCGGCAGAATAGTTCCCCAGCCTGAAATCACAATCCGCCAGATTGATCATCACAGTGCTCATACCTGAGATATTACCGGCTTGCGAAAAATAAGCCAGAGCCTCCCTATAATAGCCTGAGGCTTTTTCATAGTTATTTTTCTTGCCTTCCATTTTTCCGAACCGGCTTATGACGCTGGCCAGCCCGACCTTATCCCCAAGCTCCTCATTGCGTTTTTTAAGTTCCGCAAGATACAGGTTCTCGGAATCAAAATCTTTGACCTGACAGTAATAGTCCTCAAGCTGGTTAAGCACATTGAAATAGGGTATAGAATAGTAGAGTTCATATTTCCTTAATAAATTATAAACCAGTAACGAAAATTCAAGAAATTTCCCGGTATTCCCCCTGCTGCCCCATCCTTTTGACTGCTTTAAATAAACATCCGCTGCCAGAAGCGGATCAACAACTTTATCGACTAAACTCAGAGCTTCATCGAAATATTCAAACGCCCTGTCAAAATCCTCTTCTATCAAATACCGCCAGCCAAGCTGATTTAAAGCCAGAACCTGTATATCGAAATACCCGGCAGCCCGGGCCTCCCGGAGAACTTTAAGTATGGCACCTAAAAACTCCACTTTATTGCTGACTATAGTTAACCGCCAGCCTTTCCTGATCTCTAAATACTGAATTTCTTTTTTGTATTTCCCGGAGTCAAGAAATATTAATATTTTTTCGAGCCAGAACGGTATTTCAAAAAAAGTATTTAAGTTTTCATCCAGGAGAGCGAACATAAGCAGCAATTTCATGGCTTCTCCGGCATTTTTTTCTTCTATCCGCTTTAAAAGAAGCATTCTAAAATTGTCTTTCCTGTGCATTACTTCTGCGGTTACCTTCCGGTCATTTATAGTCCCTGCTTCTTTTTTGTATCTCTCTGATAAACCCGTCAGATATTCTTCATACAACCGCGAGTACCTTTCAAATGAGGCCTGTTCCCTGGCTTTGACATAAGTCCTTATTTGTTGAGGCATGCGGTAACTGACAGTATTTTCCGGGACCACCGCCCGGAAAAGTATCCGCTTGTTGCACAGTTTTTCACAAAGAAGTGTAATATTTTCGAACTCCCCGCCGGCAGCGGCGCACAGCGTTGCGGCATCCGCTATGTTAAAAGAAGGTTCAAATACGGCAGCTAGCGTAAGAAAATTTTTTTCTTCCTCCGTCAGAGTTTTTGTAAAAACATAATCAATCACAAAATTTAGCGAATCTGCCGCAGAGTTTAAGGCTGAAAGTATATTTTGGATTCCTGTATTTTCGTAGTTAGCGATAAAAAGCTCCATAGCATACAGATTTCCTTCCATTTTCCGGCAGAACTCCAGGATGCCTTCAAAGCGGTAATCAGAATAATCCATCCTGCTTCCTGCGGATATGGCAGCTTCAAGAATAAAATCAACACCGGAATAAGCCGGCAGCAGCTTCACCTGGGCGGCTTCTGTTTCCGAAGGCATTCTAAGCGGCTCCGGCGTAAAAACATCGACGGGCCCTATCTCCGGTGTATTATTCGAAGTTGTAATAATCTTTAAAAACAGGCATTCTTTGATAAGTTTCCTGACAAGCTTTCCAATGTCCTTAATCCGGTCAACACCGTCGAGGACCAGGATCGTTTTCCGGGCATGAATAAGGGTCACCAGGCGGTCCAGCAAACTTTCATTATTTAAAACCGCAATGCTTTCTGCTCTTAAGACTTCGGAAATGACACAGATAGCCAATTCAAGGTCTTTTATATGGGAAAGGTCCACGAGGAACATACCGTCAACGCAGTCGAAACAAAGCTCCGAAGCTAATTGAAGCGCCAGCCGGGTTTTTCCGATGCCGGCCGCTCCGGTTACACAAAGCACTCTTTTGTCGCAGTTTTTAAACAACTCCTTGAGTCCGGAAAGTTCCCGGTCTCTTCCTACAAAACTCATTTTCTGGGGAACAAAATTACTTTTTCCCCGGGCTTTACTGATAAAAGAGGCCACCTCTGTCTTTTGCTCATAAAAAGCAATGCTAAAAATAATTTCTTCTGAAAAATTATCATCAAGCTTTACGGGGCCTATTTGATTTATTTTTATATTGCACGGGATATTTTTTACGGCTTCCTTAAAAGGTTTGGTAATAAAAACATTTCCTGCAGAAGTATATCTGAAAAGCGAGGCTGAGCGGGTGGCCGCAGCCCCGGAATAGATTTTGTTTAAATAATTCACCTCTCCGTAATGCGCGGCAATCTTTACCGGCAGGGCGCCCATTCCCGGCCATTTTTCTCCAAAAATACCTTCACACAGTTCCAAGAGAGCGCTAAAAGCTATATCCGGGAAATCATATGTTATCGAATACTTGTTTGCCGAATGCTCGAATATATTGGCACCTGTTTTCAATGTTATCTTCTGAATAAAACTTGAATACCAGGCGAGGGCAGAAGCGCCGACTTTTGGATTTTTCCTCGCCCATTCGTCCCAGCCGTCAAGATCAACATATAGAAATACTTTCTTTTCCGGCATATTTTCCGCCTCGCAGATGTCCTTAGCTTCCTACTTAATGATAGGTCAAAACAGGAAATATTTCAAGGTCTAAAGCTTTTTATTACAACAAAAAGACAATTTGAAATCAGGTAAACGGTAGTAATGAAAGCGCAAAAGGCATATTAACTTCAGAACTAATATCATTGACTAATTTTATATTATACTATAAACTATTCTAAATTTAGCTCAGGAGGGCTCAAAATGGCAGACAATAAAATACTGTTAAGCGAAAAAGACATACCTCAGGAATGGTATAATGTTCAAGCCGACATAAAAGCAAAGCTTCCGCCTCCCTTGAAAGGCGACGGCAGCCCTATCGGCCCTGCGGACCTGGCTCCTGTTTTCCCCATGGAACTGATAATGCAGGAGGTTAGTCAGGAAAAATGGATAGCAATCCCGGACGAAGTCCGTGAAATCTATAAACTATGGCGCCCCTCCCCTCTTCACCGGGCTTTCAACCTTGAAAAAGAACTGAAAACTCCGGCAAGAATCTACTATAAGAACGAGAGTGTTTCTCCGGCCGGTTCCCACAAACTAAACACGGCTATTCCGCAGGCCTATTACAATAAAAAACAGGGCATCAAGCGGCTTACGACCGAAACAGGCGCCGGCCAATGGGGCAGTGCTATTTCATTTGCAACCCAGAAATTCGGCCTGGAATGCGTCGTCTATATGGTAAAAGTTTCTTACGAACAAAAACCCTATAGAAGGATTTTGATGCAGACCTGGGGCGCAACCATACATGCCTCTCCGACAAACAGGACAAATGCAGGCCGGGCTGTTCTAAAAAAAGATCCTAACTCACTTGGTTCGCTCGGTATTGCTATTTCCGAAGCGGTAGAAGACGCGGTAACGAGTAAAGATACAAGATACTGTCTCGGCAGTGTTCTTAATCATGTCTGTCTGCACCAGACCATCATCGGCCTGGAAACAGAAAAACAACTTGCTCTTGCCGGTGAGAAGACACCCAATATCATTATCGGCTGTGTAGGCGGCGGTTCTAATTTCTCCGGGATGGCTTTCCCGTTCGTCCCGCGTAAACTTAAAGGCGAAGATATTACCTTTATCGGTGTTGAACCTACGGCCTGTCCGACTTTAACTAAAGGCCCTTACCGCTACGATTTCGGCGACGAAGCCAGGATGACACCGCTTATGAAGATGTACACTCTGGGGCATACCTTTATGCCTTCAGGTATCCACGCAGGCGGTTTAAGATATCACGGGGATTCCCCGCTTTTAAGCCTCCTAGTACATGAAGGAATAATCGGGGCAAAAGCCTACCCGCAAAATCCGTGCTTTGATGCTGCCGTTATGTTTGCCCGGACCGAAGGTATACTCCCGGCACCCGAGACCTCGCATGCGATAAGAGCGGCGATTGATGAAGCGATTATCTGCAGAGAGCAGAAGAAAGAAAAATCCATTGTAATTTGTCTGAGCGGCCACGGGCACTTCGACCTTGCGTCTTATGATGCCTATCTTAAAGGCGGGCTTAAAGATATTGCTCTCGATACTAAAGCAATTGAAGATGCACTCTGCGAATTACCTGATATTAAATAACTGCTAAATGAAAAAAGGGCGTCTTAACAAAGGCGCCCTTTTTTATTAGTATAATTACTTTTTCTTTTCCGGAATTTCCGAGATAAACATCCCTGCGACCATCAGAAAGCCGCCAAACGCGGCAATGGGTATGTACTTTTCCCCGCCTAAAGTCCAGGCAAACAAAGCCGCAGAAATCGGCTCGGTGGTTAGAAGCAAAGAAGCTCTTATCGTGGAAATATACTTTTGCGCTATCATCTGCAATACAAACGACAGAGAAGTCGGGAATGCAATAAGATAAATAATTCTAATGATATTCCCCTTACTTCCAAATTCGAAAGGCTGGCCTAAAATCAAAGATACTATAAATGAAACCAGGGCCGTTACAAAAAACATCTGGAAACATAATACCAGCGCGTCTATCTCACTCTGCTTCATAATCTTTGAGAGATAAACTATCTGAATACCGCAAACTATAGCGGTAAATATCGTCCACATATCTCCGGCATTTATATAGGTAAGCCCGCCGGTCAGGAACCAGAGCCCGATGAGATTTACCCCTATGGCGATGCTTTTAAGAATGGAGGTTTTCTCTTTATACATCAATAAGGAAAATAAAGGCACGGTAACAATAAACATCCCGGTAATAAAGCCGGAGTTTGAAGCTGAAGTTAATTTTAGGCCAACGGTCTGGCTTATAAGAATTAGGGAAAGAAAGATACCGGTAATAAATCCTTCTTTTAGATGGCTAAGAAGATTTTTTCCTAAAAAAAGCGCCAGAGCGCCGACTATAAGAGCCCCGCCAAACATCCTTACGGCAACAAAAGGCAGAGGCTGAATGTAAGCCATAGCATCTTTCATCTGGTAGAAGGAAGCACCCCAGATAACACAGCCGATTATCAACCCTATACTTGCCGCTAAGCTTTTATTTCTATCATTCATATTCAGCCTTTTAAAGTAATTCATTTTTATAATGACAAGCATTATACCAGAATATATTTAAAACCGCAAACAATCAAAGGGATTTTTTCATTCCCCCAACTTTTACGGCAAAGTGAAACTCCACGCCCTTACGGACGTGGCGTCTTTTTAACTTGGTCTATCGACCAAGCCAAAGGAGTATCCTCCTTTGGAATCCTCTTATGAGAAGAGGCAATATTAATCGCGGTTTTTTTCCGCCTGAGGCGGACAATTACCCGCCAAGCTTAAGGGCGGGCATCTACGGGCTAAACGCCCATAGTTTTCAAAACCGCCCGCATAATAAACTTCGAAAAGTCGCTTCTTACTTGTTATGTTTTCTAATTGTTTCGAGCATCATTTCAACATTTTCTATCGGGGTTTCAGGAACAATTGCATTGGAAACGCCCGCGATAATTCCGTTTAATTTTTTTGCCGTCTCAAGATTATCCATAGTTTCACGGTAAACCTCTTCTTTCGCTCCCTGATGAAGAGTTATTGAGGAAATGTTTCCCTGAAGCGCAAGCAGGGGATATTTCTCCCGCAAAAGCTTAAGCTCCATCCCGGCAGAGCGGTCTACCTCATAGTAGCCTCTTATACCCGCTTCTTCAAAGAAAATATCGGCGACCGGCCATAAATTACCCGCACTGCCAAACATAAAATAACTGCCCAGCTTTTTACTGTAGCCGGCAATTTTCTTTAACCTGGGAAGTAAAAGCGCGCGGACTGTTTCCGGGGAGAAGAAAGGCGCCTGAGCCGAAGCGCAGTTACCGCCGCCCAGTAATATTTTAATTCCGAGCTGCGCATAAAGTTCAAATTGTTTTAGCGCCGTTTTCTGCTGTATATCCAGATAGCGCCCTACCAGGTCAGGCCGGATAAGCGCGGCTTCCAGCCAGACGGCCGGATCATATAAAATATGCAGGCCGGCGCCGGCACCATAAACCGCCTTTTCGCCTTTAAAATAATCCTCCGCCCGTTTGAAAACCTTAAACTCTTCCAAACCCCATATTTTCTTTTCAAAATCTAATTCGCTTTCTTTTACAAACTTTTCAAGATAGGAAATATCCTTTTCTTTTGCACTCCCGGAGGCTTCAATAATCTGGTATAACTCCTGCTCCGGCCGGCACCGTTTTATGAAATAAGACCCATCAGGTTCTTCATACCTGAAGGTCAGGTTATCTATCTTTGCTGACGGTTTTTTATACTCCCGCCAGCTTGTAACCCGGACCAGGTCCATATCAAAGACACTTGCAACTTCCATAGCATCAAAAAAACTCTTCTCAAGGAATTCCCGGTGCGCTTCGATGCCTTCAAATCTGGCCGCGGCCTCCCGGAACTGGTGCAGCCCGCCGCCGATATATATTTCTTTGCCCAGAATTTTTGAAGCCACACTTGAAGCCATACCGAGGTGGTGTATCGGGACTTTATCCGCCGGCTTGCATTCTAAAGCCGCAAATACTCTTTCCTTGGAATTCATAAACCTCTCTTTTACTTCGGCAGATTATTCCTGTATTTATTCCACATTTCCTGTACAAAAGGGTCCCAGGCGCGCTTTTGTCTCTGCCAATCGGCAGAATAGTCCTGGTTTATCTGTTCTTTGATGATTTTAATGGCGGCTGTATCGTCTTCCGTCATCCACCGGTCTACATAATCAAAAAATGCCGGATGGCCCCAGTTTTTTTCGGCTTGCATCAGCCTGGCGGCAAGCGCTTCCCCGACCCAGACATGACTGGTACAGCAACGGCGGTAATTCTCCCCTATATAAGTCCCTTTACCGAAGCCCGAGTTATCGCCGGAGGCAACCGGCCAGTCTTTGGGCTGAAGGTTTTCGTAGAGACCCCAGCCTTTTTTGTATTTTTCCCCGTCTTGCCCTAAATGGCCGGCATAAATAACTTTTGCACCGGTCCAGCCGTTCCCGTACATGGTCTGCATATCTTCGCCGAATTTGGCGTTGGGGTATTTTTTATTGGGCGCAGACATAGCTTCATCACCCAGGAGCATACCCGCAAATATTATAGGCCACTTCCGGGCACTGCCGTGGCCGCCAAAACCCGGCCATCCGGGATAGCCCGCTCTTATAAGCCCCCAGAGGTCAATCCCGTACTGCACGACGCCGGTCAGGAGTTTTTCTTTTTCTTCGGGTTTCAAATCGGTCATTAAAGCAAGTGTGGCTATGCCTACGGCGCGGGCTGTTTCCGCCGGATACCCCGTCATATATTCAACAGGCGTATCATACTCAAAAAACAAAATATCCAGCCAGGTCCGGGCAAAACGGTCTTCCAGTTCCTTCAAACCGACCGAACCTTTTTCCACTTTGTAGGTTTTTTTCCCGTAAGCGAGACGGGGCAGAAGGTCTCTTTTTAAATCTTTTGCAAGAAAGAGTTTCATATCTTTACTGTAGCCGTCCGCATAAGACGGCCTGAAAGCGTCTTTAGGCGGCTCTACGGCCAGACAGGTCAAGACAGAGTAACTCTTTATGGGGCTATGCGAAGCTGATTTTTTAAGCCAGTTTTGAATTTCTCCGACTTTCTCCACACTGATAGAGGAAACAAGCATATCGCCGGGTTTCATACTTACCGGCAGGGGCGCGCGCATAGAGGGGTCATATCTGCTCATTTCCAGCCTGCTGTCATAGCCGCTTTTATCGGCATTGGGCGCCGGATTAAGCGAGGAACCGTTTCGGCCATTTTCGGGTTTAGGGTCAATATTAATAACCGTTACCGGCCCGACGATATAATAATCCCCGTTAACAAAACGCCCGGAGGCAACCTGTTTATCAAAAGTCCAGGTAACTCCATTTTGGGTGATTTTATCGGTGAGCTCTACGCCGAAAAGCAGCGTTACCAGAACCAACCCGATGCAACCTGACTTTAGGATATTCATACGCTACTCTCCTGAATTCCGCCCCTCCAAAAAGACTGGCGGGCATGCACAAAGCGTTGGCGGATTTCGCTACTCCGCTCAAAATTACTTGCTAAGTATTTCTTCATTTTCTGTTTGACACTGACTGTTTCACTTTTATTTTGAGAAAATAACGGGACCGGCGGCTTCAGACTGCGCCCAGTCCAGGTCGAGAGTTACCTTTTCTTTAAGACCGGTGTACCATACAAATTCCACGGTGACGCTTTTTTTATCGGCAGAGCCTTTCACGCTCAGAGGATTTTTCTCTTCTTTTGCCAGAGGCACCAAAACATTTAAAAATACAGTACTGCCGGCCTTTTCTGTTTGGAGTGTAAGTTCAAAACCCCGGTCTTCTTTCTTCCCTGCGCCCGGAGCGGTGCCCCCCATTACGGTTGCGACCCCCGTTTCGGCTTTAAAATCAGCAGGCAAAAGAGTAAATGTTAAAAGCCGGGCCTTGCCGTTCTCCGTGACATAGTAGCCGCTTTCCTTTTTATATTCCTTGTCAGAATGATTTATCCAGGTATATTCATGCTGTTTTTCCCCGGAAAGGATGTCAAAAACCAGAAGGTAATTTTTTGTCATTACAAGATGCCTTAGAAGCGAGAGTTTGCCTAAATCACCTTTCATATAGGCCCCGGAGATATCCCCTGAAGCATAGCCATAATCCTTGCTTAAAAACTGCTTTTTTATGCTGACTTCGTTAAATTTCTTATAGGGCATCAATCTTTCGTTATGATAGGTACCGTCATCTCCCTGGCCTTTTCCGTCTACCAGAATTGTGTTATGGTCTTTGGTCCACTTGTTGGCGGTGTAGCCCGTATCAACCGCAAGGTAGGCGCCTTTTGCATAGATCCAGAAGGAACCGATATCCGGGTGCACATGTCCGGCATTCATTATCCAGTCCTTGAACTCTTTAAGTTTTGAATTTGCGGCATGGCCTTCGGGCGGTCCGCTTCTAAACAAATAGATAGTCGCGTCGTCTTCCCAGGAAGACCGCCAGCCGACAAAATCCTGGTCGCTAAAATAATGATAGGGCGGCATTTCTTCCATAGGCGCGGCTTTAACTTTATCGGCATACCAGAGGAAATACATCCCCGGATCATTGGCATCAGAACTCATGCCCGCAATCTTATCCGCAACTGCTTTCATTTTTCCGTCGTTAAAAACACCGGCAAACCTGTAGAGCATTGCGCACCAGGCAAAAGGTGAGCTGGGAGGCCGGTTATTTGCACCGCTCCCGTTATCGCTTATATCAAAACTGAAAGGTGAAGCCGGCAAAGACAGGTGCAGCGCGAAAAGATAATTGTTTTTAAAGAGCGGTAAATTAAACATATCTTCCCCGGTTGCACGGGTGAGCATATCAGCATATCTGACATGCCAGTGCATCGCATATTTCCAGTAACCGTAACCTTCGTAATAAAATCCGTCAGGCCCGAGTACATACCGGCTCCGCTTTACTACCGCGTTACCCAGATTAAGCCAGTCAGAAGCCGCCTTGACTTTATTGTCCAGCGCCAGAGCCGCAGTAATAAGCGCAATGGTGGGGATATAGGTATGGTTCTGGTCGTACCTGTAGCCATCCTTAGGCTCGGTCTTCATATAATCATAGATAGCCTCTGCATGTAAAATAAGCCCCTTTTCTATCGTCTCTCTTTCTCCGGCGGAAAGGTCATTATACAAAATGTCATAGGCCAAAGAGATATAATACAGGTACCAGGAGGCTTCCAGGTCATGATTAGAATTAAACTTGGTGCCCCAGGTATCCACCTCGCAATGGGCCACCATCCATTTTACGGCACCGTCTCTGAACTTTTTGTCTTTTGTGACAAAATAGGCCATAGAACCGGAAAGGACATATTCAATACGCCAGTACTTCCCGCCTAATTTTACTTCCTCGCTTGTAGGCAGGGATTTATTAAGGCTGCCGGCCTGGGTGAGGACATTATCCCAGAGAATTTTTTGATTTTCGGCTCTTTCCTTGAAAGCAGAGATATCCGCGGAATTAAAAAGCAATCTCGGATGTTTATCCTTATAGCCCTTTATCAGTGTTACCTCACTGATATCATCTTTTAAGGTTTTTTTGGGTTTATACTCCCCGGCCTTTAGCGGCAGACAAGCAATAAAAAATACTGTAAGAAAACATATAATTGTACTCTTCTTCATAAAGCCTCCCATTGCAATTACTCGTATTGTCAAAAATCTTTAGGCGTTTTCGCCTAAAATCTTTATTTTATAATATTTTACTTGATTTAAAGTTCCCTCCCCCTTATTATTGACCTGTAACCTTAAAGGAGGCTATGCTATGAAGACCAGAATTTCCCGTT
>CAIYPD010000053.1 GCA_903928075.1 Candidatus Firestoneibacteriota bacterium | reverse complement strand
TTTTTAACATTTCTCAATAAACCAAGAGACCTTTCATAACTTGACCGGGAAGACCTTAACTTCGGATATAATTCTTTGACCATTTCCAGATTATGTGCAATAACTTCAGGCTTTGCTCCGATTACGGTCTTTAGCGGCTGAAATTCCCCGTTAAAATCCGGTATCAGCACTTCCACTTCTAACCCGGCCGCGGCTTTTAAAGTTCTGATAACTGCCGCAAACTGCCCGGCACCGCCGTCGGCCAGATCATCCCGGGTAACCGAAGTTATCACAACATATTTTAGACCCAGAAGTTCAACAGCTTTGCGCAGTCGTGCCGGCTCATCAAAGTCTGGTAAAAGCGGTTTTCCGGGCTTTATATCACAGAACATACAGCCCCGGGTACAAATCTCACCCAGAATAAGAAAAGCCGCCGTACTTTTTGAAAAACATTCCCCCATATTGGGACAGGCTGCACTCTCACAGACCGTATGCAGACGGTTATTTTTTAAAATACCCAAAGTTTCGTGATACTTTTCCGAGGCTGGCAGTCTTTTTTTAAGCCAAGCAGGGAATTTCGCGCTGTTCATCAGTTTATTTATCAGTCAGAGCCGCAATGCCCGGTAATTCTTTTCCTTCGATAAATTCCAGAGAAGCTCCGCCGCCCGTTGAAATATGAGTAATCTTTGCTTTGACCCCGGCCTTCTTTAAGGCCGACACGGAATCTCCTCCGCCCACCACCGAAACATTACCGCTCTCGGCAATGGCTTTGGCTATAGAAATAGTACCTGTTGCAAAAATATCTGTTTCAAATAAACCCAGAGGCCCGTTCCAGAAAATAGTTTTTGATTCCTTGACAACTCTCGAAAATTCTGCTATTGTTTTTGGCCCTATATCAAAGGCTATCATATTTCCCGGAATCTCAACAACTACTTTTACATCCGCAGGGTTATCTTTGGTGGACGCAACAACATGATCCACCGGGAGAAAGAGTTTGACTCCCTTCTCTTTGGCTTTACTTAAAATATCTTTTGCAATACCGACTTTATCGTCTTCGACCAGTGACTTGCCGATCTCTTTGCCTTCCGCTCTCATAAAGGTATACGCCATTCCGCCACCGATAATAAGGTTATCCACCTTGTTCAACAAATTGTTCAAGAGATCTATTTTGGAGGATATTTTTGCACCGCCGATTATCGCCAGTATCGGGTGGGTTGGATTATGGAGAACCATACCGAGATATTTAATCTCTTTTTCCATGAGAAAACCCGCCGCGGCCTGCTTTACAAATTTTGCTACACCTTCCGTGGAGGCATGCGCTCTGTGTGCGGTGCCAAAAGCATCATTAACATAAATATCGCATAATTCAGCGAGTTGTTTTGCAAAAACAGGATCATTTTCCTCTTCTTCGGGATGAAATCTGACATTTTCAAGCAAAAGCACATCCCCGTCTTTCATCGTCGCAACTATTTTTTTAACTTCTTCACCCACACAATCCTGCACCGTAAAAACCGGCTTGCCGAGAAGCTCCTGCAGTTTTTTTGCCACCGGAGCCATTCTCATTTTTTCCACAATTTTACCGTCCGGCCGGCCCAGGTGCGAGACCAGAATCACTTTTGCGCCGTTATCTACTAAAAATTTTATAGTTACCAGAGCTTCTCTAATACGGGTATCATCCCGGACATTAAGACTTTCATCCTGCGGAACATTAAAATCCACCCGCACGAGTACCCGTTTACCTTTTACCGCCAGATCCTTCAAAGAAAGTTTAGCCATACTATCAAATCCCCCTCTAAACAGATAAAATCTATTATGCCGCCCCGGACAAAATAATATCCGCCCGGGGAATATTTTTTAAAGTTTTGAAGCTATAATCTGGGCCAAATCTACAACCCTATTGGAATAACCCCATTCATTGTCATACCAGGCTATCACTTTGATCATGGTACCGTCGATAACTAAGGTTGACTGGGCATCCACAATTGAAGACCTGGGATCGCCGCAGAAATCCATAGAGACCAGCGGTTCGTCTGTATAACCAAGTATTTTAGGCATTTTCATAGAGACTTCTTTGAGAGCCGCATTTACTTCTTCCACGGTAGTTGTCTTCTCTACATCACAGACAAGATCTACAACGGAAACATTAGGTGTAGGTACTCTCATAGAGAAGCCGGTTAATTTGCCTTTAAGCCCCGGCAACACCAACCCCACAGCTTTCGCGGCGCCGGTTGAAGTCGGAATCATGTTAAGCGCGCCTGCTCTTGCTCTTCTAAGATCGCTGTGCTCAAAGTCCAAAATCCTCTGGTCATTGGTATAAGAGTGTATGGTGGTCATCAGTCCTCTCTTAAGGCCAAATTTTTCCATTATTACTTTCGCTACCGGCGCCAGACAGTTCGTAGTGCAGGAAGCGTTAGAGATCACATTGTGTTTAGAGGAATCATACAACTGATCATTCACTCCGATTACAATTGTGATATCTTCATTCTTTGCGGGGGCAGAAATGATTACCTTTTTCGCGCCGGCTGTGATATGCGCCGCTGCTTTTTCTTTATCGGTAAACCTTCCGGTGGATTCAATCGCGATATCCACGCCCAGAGCTTTCCACGGAAGAGCCGCAGGGTCCTTCTCGGAAGTGATCTTGATCTTCTTGCCGTTTATGACAAGAGCATCCCCTTCCAACCTTACTTCTCCTTGAAACTGCCTGTGCACCGAGTCATACTTGAAAAGATGCGCCAGGGTCGCCCCTTTTGCCAGATCATTTACCGCAACTATATCGAGAGCCTTCCAGGCCTCAGGATTTTGCGCTGCGGCACGAACTACCATCCTGCCGATTCTACCAAAACCATTTATTGCGACCTTCGTTGCCATAATATTTTCCTCCTCCTTAAAATTTTAATGTCATTGTGTAAAATAAATCAGGTTCTTTCGCACCTGAATCCTTACCTGCAGTTTCAAAGCTGAAACTTAAATTATTTGCACTGGCTTGTTTTTCTAAACCGTGCATATTTCCTATCACAATTCCCAAAACCGAGCCTAAAAAGACATCGGAGAGCCAGTGTTTATCTTTATACATCCTGAAAAATGAGACTCCGGCAGCCAGCGGATATGTAACCCAGCCTATATCATAAGCTCTTGCCAGTACGGTAGCCGCCGAAAAAGCCGTCGCCGCATGCCCGGACGGAAAAGAATCGTTTGAGGCCGTAAAAATATTAAAAGCCTCCGGACCAAATCCGCTATCGGGTCTTCTTCTGCCAAAGCCGGCTTTCAAAACCCTGACAATCAAGCCGGTCTCAATAAACGATTCTAAGAGCAGGCAGCAAACTTTCTTCTCCTTTTCCCCGCCCAGCAGGTAAAACCCGCCGGAGAGGCCCAGAGTAAAAAAACCATCACCCATTATATCAAAATTTTGCAAAGAATCCAGTACAGGATTACTTAAACTCTTTACCCCGGCCCTTGCTTTATCATCCAGAAGCAGGCAGGTTACTGTGCCGGCGGTTACGCCCGCAAGAAGAAGCCCATCTTCTAAACTCAACCGGCAAGGAAAAGTCGCTTCTTCTTCCAGATGTTTAAATATTCCCGTAACCGGAAATACTTCCCTATTTCCAAAGAACATAAATAAAGCCAAAACCGTTATTAAAAACCTATTTCTTTTCAGCTTTTTTCCTCTTAAATTCAAGAATCACGCGGTCATAGATTGTTAACATTTTTTTTGCAATATTCCCGGAAGACATCTCAAGAGCCTTTGCCCGGGCTTCTTTTGCTTTACTTTCATAAATATTATTATCGGTTAAAAGCAGGGCAACTTTATCAGAAAAATCCGCCGGATCATCCTTTGTAAGATAACCCCCGTGCTGTTTTTCGAAACCGTCAAGCACATCTATTACCCCCATTTCCCCGATGCAAACTACCGGTTTAGAAAAAAACATAGCTTCAAGAAGAACAAGTCCCTGAGTATCAGTTTTTGACGCAAACACAAATACATCTTCAGCCGCATAAGCATTTTTCCAGTCCTGCCGGCTTAAAAATCCGAGAAAAAGCACTTTCTCAGAAACACCGAGTTGTTTTGCCTGTTCTTCCAGTGCGGTCTTGGCAACTCCCTCTCCGGAAATAACCAGCCGGGCGTTCGGTATTTTCTTTAGGATCAAAGGCATAGCGTCTATTAGAAAATTGACATTCTTTTCCCGGCCGAGCCGGCAGACGCAAAGAAGCATTTTTTCCTCTTTTCCAATCTTGTACTTGTTCCTGAAATCTTCACCGCTCGCTCCGTCAAACATATCAGGGTCTATACCCGTAGGAACGATTTCAATGGGAGTTTTTACCCCGTAGGTGATTAAAGCGTCTTTCATTTGAGATGAAGGTGAAATTATCAGATCACTTTTATTAAGCACCCAGCGCGTAAATGCCCTGGTAATTGCGGCCAGAGGCCTTCTCAGTATCTTAATGTTAACATAGGTATTAACATATTCAGGATATAGAGTATGGTAAGTATTTATACTGGGAATACCGAGTTTTCTGGCCCAGGTAACGCCGTGAAAACCGAGAGGAAACGGGGATTGAGAATGCACAATGTCCAGCTTCCAAACCCGCCAGTCAACCTTGGTCTGCCAGGTAAAAGTCATCCTGTATTTTGGTGGAAACGGAGCCTGCTGGGATTTATACCTTATAATATCAGGTTCATTATCCCTATACATTTCTGCAGGATTGTTAAAATCAGGATACTCCGGACAGGGAATATATACCCTGTGCCCGAGTTTTCTAAATTCCTTGGTATATGCCATTATAGAAGTGACGGCCCCGTCCACAGAAGGCAGATAATCATCGCCGTGTAAAGCAATATTCACTTATTCCTCCAAAAACGCTAAAAACTGGTATTTATACTCTTTTCAATTAAAAGTGCTTAATCATTGTATTTTACTATAAACCACGGGCTAATGTAAAGACTCTAATTTGACTTGCGCCTGAACCTAACAGCATTTTTGAACATTCATCCGCGGTTGCCCCTGTTGTTAGCAGGTCATCTACGAGTAAAATACAGGCCCATTTTATCTTACTTGAGTTATTAACGGCAAAAACCCCGTTTACATTCTTAAACCTTTCCTCGACACCAAATTTGTATTGAGGCGGGGTATCGTCGACACGGAGAAGAACATCCTTCAAAACCGGGAGTTTAAAACTCCTGCCGATATAATCCGCCAGCAACTCCGCCTGGTTGTATTCCCTGTCCGCTTTTTTCTTTTCAAAAACGGGCACCGGCACAATAAAGTCTATATCCTCCACTCCTCCGGTTTTACTGATGTAAGCGGTCATAATTTTTCCCAGCGGGCTTACAAGAGATCGTTTTCCTTTATATTTAAACTCATGCAGGGCCTCCTTAAGTACGCCTTCATAGATTCCCGCCGACCGGTTATCCGTGAAAGACAGGCGTCGCACGGTGCAATCCCCGCAAAAATGTTCGTTTTCATTAAATAATTGTTTTCCGCAGTAAACGCAGGCAGGTTCTTTTATTATCCGGATACTTTTCCAGCAAGTCTCGCAAAAGCAGACTTCCCGGTTTAAACCCAGTTTTTTCCCGCAATACCTGCAGCCGGAAGGAAATATAGCGTCCAGAAGGCCGTTCAGAAATGTTTTCATCAAAATACCGCGCTTACTTTAATATTCACCCCATAAGCATAATAATTATTAACATTGGAAAGATTGTCCATAAAGTAGTTAAACTGCAGGCCGATATCTGCCCTGATATTTTTTGAGAAACCGTACTGAATAAAGGCACCGGCGGTGTAAGTATCCGAGTTAACCGCTGAAATGACAGAAAGGCTGTTCGAATTATTTCTTACCATAGCCATATTTAACTTGTAGTTTATTCTGATGGTCTGGTCAATTTTAATCACAGCGCCTCCAAACAGAAAATCAGGAAGCTTTATAGGGTCCGTAAAATTAAGATTCTGAAAAACATCCAGCCCGAAATTAAAGGTCCTGTTCATATAATTAACATTGTTTTCCAGCCGGTCTTCTATAGTCGGCGAAAAAGTTATTGAGCCGTTGAATGCGTCAGAGAGCCGGAACGGCAGGGTCATATTAGCGGTATGAGAAAGGGAGTTGGAAATAATATTTTCGTTTGTGTCTTTTTTAATTATATTTTTATAGTCATACTGTATATCCAGGCTCTGTAAATTAAGAAAAGCGATAAAAAATATCGGAGGATTCTCGATGTTTATACCGCTGCCCAGGGAATAAACATTTGTCTTGGTCAGGAACTGGGATTGCCGGTTTCCCTCATAGCTTAAACTTGCCCGGGGATTAAAAGTTATAGTAGCGATCTTAAATCTGCCGCTGGCGGTATCGTTTATTAACTGGGAGCTGTTATACGCCAGTGTGTCTTTCGGAACGAGGCCCCAGATATCCATATCGGTGATACTTTTAATAGGTGCATCAGCCGCGGGACCGGAATATTTATCGTAGAGGGCATTGGCTGAAATCCTGTGGCTTACATTTAAATTCGGGGAGGCTCCCGCAAGGAACGCAAACCATTCAGAAAGCCGCAGATCCCCTGAGAATTCAATAGAAGAGTTAGTCCTTAACTGGTCGATATTATAGTCCCTTTGCACTGTCCCGGTATAATTGGCTTTCGGCGTGATTCCCGGAAGTTTCGAATAACTAAGGCCGAGCCCCGCTCCCCGGGAAATCGTCTGAAGCGTAAAGTCATCCAGATATTTTATAGAATTGGCTATGGAAGAATTATAAGCAAAATTACTCCCCCGTTTTTCGCTCTGCTGCAGCTGATAGTAGGGGTTAATATTCAAACCAGAAAGCGGTTCGTAAGCCCCGGTCCACTTCCCGGTAGTATCCCGGCTTATAGTATTGGAATTTCTTTCCGGGTAAAGTGAATGGTTGACATTATCTTCCCCATACTTAAATTCCCCTTCAAAATTGTTGGTACCTAAAGGTATCAGACCAAAAAAATTATTGGGCAAATCCAGGGTCGCCCGTGAAGCCACATTGTAAGCTTTACCGCTGGTATTATCCAGTTTCAAAACAGTCGAACCGGTGGTGGCAATATACTGAACTTCATCTTTCTTGTAATTAGCATTTACATTTATATTTAAAGGATTAAAAAGTGTCAGGTTTATATTCGAACCGTAACTATCACTCGCCTTCTCCGGAGTGGATAAATACACCGGATTTGCCTTATCGGAATCACTTGTTGTAATTTCTTCCCGCCTGTAAGTTATACTCATAGGCATAAAATCGGCGGGTTTAATATTTGAAGAAATAGAATAATACATCTGGTTTTGCTTCACACTTGCGTAAGTTTGGGCGGCGGAGAGTGCACTGTTGACGCTTGAGTCTTCAAAGAAGTTAAAGGTGCTGTCTATCTTTTTATAATCCACGGTAGTTGAGAAAAAATCACCATAGCGCACCGAACCGCCCAGTCTGTAGGCAAAACCTTCTTTTACTTCGGGATCGGCCAACCGCAGATTATTAAGCCAGATCTCGTTGCCTGTGCCTGAACTGTCAACGCCCATGCTTATCTGTTTTACATTGTTTAAATAGAAACTGGTGCCGGCAATAACAGCCGGAGCTGAAATGGGAATAGTAACCGTCTGCCAGCCCTGCCCTACGCCGTCTAAATTAACCTGATACTCCTGATAGTTATTATCATCACTGCCTATTCTTAAAAATAATATATCCCCGGGTGAAGTTTTTTTCCTGTAGACATCTACTTTTATGCTCTTGTATTCCATAAAATTAATAGCTTTTCCAAGCGTCTTAAATACAAAAGGTCTGGCTCCAAGCGTGCCGCCGTAAACGAGGCCTATCGACTGCTCTTTTAATAAGTCGGCCGCAGTGGTGGCGGTAAAAAATTCTAAAACAGGTATATAAGTCGGATCCAAAATCTGGTTTACAGCCTTCACATCCAACAAATTTGCCAGTGCCGGGTATTTTAGTTCCCATTTATTCCCTGTAAATTGCGCTGACTCTATTACAACGGAGCCGGCCGCGCCGGTAGTGCTCTTCAACCAGAACCTGATATGTTTTATCAGGGAGGCCGACGGAATTCCGTGAGTTAAGGGCGCTGTGCTTGTCGCAAAATTAAGAGGTATTTTTATCAGTTTCCAGTCTCCGACGGTACTGGCAACATAATTTGAACTGTTTGCATTGTTTATTTTAAAAGAGTATGCATAATATTTTTCATCAGTATCAAGTTTTCCGTTATTATCCAGATCCTCCTTATCCATGCGGTTATTGCCGGCGCCGGCCCCAACTATTACACCGTTGAAGTTAACAGGAATTCCGGTATCTTCTCCGGCATTCAAGACCCCATCCCCGTTCGCATCTTCGGTATCAAGAATTCCGTTTCCGTTTATATCCTCGGAGATAGTGCCAATGTTAATATTGAAATCAATATCCCTGGTCCAATCATCCGCTTTAACCCAGAGCTCCAGGTATCTGAATTTGGTGTAATCCGTTCCGGAAGAAGAAACAACATAGCGAATTGCGTCCCAGCTTCCCGCCCCCAGATTATAATCAATCTTAAATAATTGTTTTTTTGCGGTGGAAGTCAGATCATGCCCGTAGTCATCATAATTGGATAACCCGAGTCTTTCGCCTCTATTAGCCGGATTCTGTAAAATATCGCTATTATCATAAGGCGTGCTGGCGCAAAACCAGGAATTATAGTCATTGGATAAGCCCGAAACATTATCGGAATTTTCCATACCGTCTATCATTCCTGTTCCCTGCTCTTTATTTTGGGCCTGGTAGATATTTGGATTAAACATACTTTTTGCTATCTCGCCGGAAAAATTTATCTCCGTAGGTAAAAAGAAAAGCCTGCCAAAAACAGAATCTATAAGAGCCTGGTTTACCGTCAGCTTTGCATCGACATCCAGTACGCTTAAACTTTGCGGCGAAGAACCGGCCGCCGGCACATCCGCCGGGGTCTGCCCGCCGGTATAAAGATATGTTGAACCCAAAGAGAGCGTATCTAGTTTCAACTCCGCCCGGGCGCCAAAGAGGTTACTTTGAAAGCCTCCGCCAAAAGGCATATATTCATAAGTTACTATTATTTCTGTTTTTTCTGCTATTTTATCCTCATTCATAAAAAATATAAAACCCGAATCGTAATCTATCGTATAATCCAGATCTCTGGTTTTTTTTACGCCATCCATCATTATGGTCTCACTGTACTTGACAATACTAAAATTAGGCAGCTGGTAAGTCTTAAACTTGTACTTGTATTCAATATGAATTTTATACCTGTTCAGGGTCGTCAGCGAAGCTACCGAAGGATAGGCATCAGGCTTGGAGGAGAGGGAAAAAGGTTTTTCATAATTTGTCGAACTTGTTGAGTTTGTAAATATATTCAACATACCCGAGTCACCATCAAGCGCGTAAGAATAGTTGGCCAGGGGCTGCTCTACATTGTTCTGATCGTAAATTTTAAAAACATACTCCGGGTCATAAAGCGGAAGCAGTATCTTTTTATTTCCAAGATTATAGTAATTCATAAGCTGGGAGTCATAATAGTACTTGCTGCCCAGCGGCGGCTGAATAAATCGGTTATTGTATATCTTGCCAAACAGGGTGTCGTCCGGTGAAGGGTCCGTGCTGCCGGCCACCTTACTGTCATCAAAATCAAAATTCCCGCCGGCATCATAGCCTACAGAACTTGCGCCGTTATTATATTTATAAGCGGCAACAATCACATAATTCTGCTGTATAGACTTATTAAAAGTGATAATACCTGTGGTGTAATCTATGGTGTAATCGGTGCCCGGATGCAGATAGTCAAGGGAAAGGTAGACGGAAGCGCCCGAAGTTCCGGTCTTTTGAGTATACTTTGTCACATCCGCACCCCTGTCAGCCGGATAATTTGGCGGATAATTGTTATTATACCCGTTTAGATCATCCAGCCATATTTGTTCGGAACCCGGAGTTATCGGCAGGCGGCCCGCCGGAATTTTCCCGGCAAGATCCGTCTGTATTTTAAAATACTTCTGCCTTAAAAAAGACACATCCTGGATATCTATCTTTTGCTGGGAAAAACCGCCGTTGAAAGTAACAGTTTTAGTTTTACCTTTCGTCTGGGCACCTATTGCTTTTATACTCAGGTTTTTATACCTAAGCTCAATATCACCGCCAAAAATATTTTTGCTGTAACCGGTAAATTCCGTATTAGGCAAGGACAAAACTACATCACCAAAGCGCGCCGACTGGATAAATTCGTCAGGCTCACCTTTGTAGACCAGGGAGATATCCCGCTGCTGCTCTTTGGTATCGTCATAATCAACATTCACCGTAACTCTTTTTCCGACAGTACCTGACAGCCGTACTTGCAGGTCCTGCAAGAGAGAAAAACCGCTGGTTATACCGCCTGCAGAACTTCCGCCTGACGCAGGCACTCCGGCTGGCGGATTCGTCCTGATAACATTGCCGTAATTCAACGCCACACCTTTTCTTCCGGTGATCTCAAGCTTTGATTCAAGCGGCAGGTCTATACCTATTTTTCCAAAACCTTCCGAAATTTTTTCTCCCGTCACCTCTTTTTTAAGAGGAACAAGATCTTTAGTCACAGGCGTACCTGCAGCGGTAAGTTCCCCTGTAATCTGCGCGCCTTCCGGTTTCAGTTCCGCTGTAGTTTCTTTCTTAACAGGCGCTAATTCGCCTGTAACAGCAGTATTTTGCGGGGCAAGCTCTTCTGTCCCGGGGGGAATTAACGGACTTAAAGGCACGGGAGATGGCACTTTCATTGGTTGGGATTCTTCGGTAACTGCCGGAACTTCACCGGTTATGATGCTTTTTTCGGTATTTAATATTGAGCTTGCTTCTTTTGTAACTTCTGAAAGAAGTATTGTCGTCTTTTTCTCGGTAGGAGCCGATATTTCCTCAGTCAACTGTTTTTGAACGTTTAGTTGAGCGAAAGCTACTTTTTGAATAAGAAAAACTTCAGCCAGAAAAACTGCTAAAGAAATAGAGAGTAAAACAAATGTTTTACTTGTAAGTTTCAATTGACACTCCGTTTCTCCCTTGTAATAAGAAAAATTTAAAAAATTTCTCAAAATAACACACTATTTAAATTGTAGCAAACGATATAACAGAAGTCAACAAATACAAAATTCCTTAGAAATTCATCATTTTTCAATTAGCCGGTACACAGCGGCCAAGAATCTATGGAAAAATATCCATAGATTCTTGCAAAGAAGTAATAAATTTTATTTTAAATAAAAAAACCGGAAGCTGACCAGAAATCTTCAAGATCCAAACTTTCTTGAAACAACAGGAATTACAAGCAGGAAGACACAAAAGACTTTATTTCATATTATGTCAGCAAATCTTGTTTTGTATTTTTCTTGCTTTACTGCAGCATATAAACATTATTTCCCATTATAACTGTAGGCTCCAATATCCGGAGTTTTTTTGAAAGGCAGACCCAGGGCATCCTCTTCTATCCCGGTAATAATTCCGGCTCCTATGGCCGGACTTCCACTTTTTAATCTGAAATCCTGAATTTTGTAATCGGCGAATATGGAATCCATATTTGAAATATCTGTATAAAGATTATGTGACTCATCCATTTTAAAATAGCTGCCTTTATCAAGTTTGCTATCATTGACTACATAGATGTTATTTTCCTTTTCTACCTCAAAGCCCACCTGAAATATTCTCCCCTTAGGATTGTCGCAGATAGCAACATTGTTAATTATCCTGACATGTTTGCTGGCTCCGAATCCTTCTATAACATAGGGCCCCTTGTGACGGAAGACATTGCACGCAATAGTAATATCGGAGTCAGGATCATAGAGTGCCAGCGGCCTTTGCCCGTTATTACATACAAAGTTTCCCTTTATCAGAATATTGGAACAACCTTTGTAAAGCAGGATCCCTACGGGTGAATGCGCGTCAAGATAATCAGGTGTATTATCCATTACGGTGTTTCCTATAACCTGGCAGTTTTTTGAATCCAACCATAGGAGAATGCCTACACCCCCGTTTCTTTTGATAATATTTTCTTTCAGCACATGACCTGAACCTTGATATATCTGAATTCCTACGCTGTCCCTGTTATCATAGATTTGGTTTTTTTCAACCAGCGAACCTTTCTTCCCCGTAAGAAATATCACTCCGGATTTTCCGCTGGTCAGGGTTTTGTTGCAGCCTGTCACAAAATTATTGCGGATAACCAGGCCTCCATTGGATTTTCTTTCCAGGTCTATTACCGCCCCCCCACCGCTGCCCCGGGGATTTACAAACTTTTGAATTAAAAATCCTTCTATATGTACAAAACTTTGCCCGTTAACATTAAATCCGGCCCTTCTTCTTGTAATAGTAATGCCTTCAGGTTCCCGGTTCTGTTTGAGCGGCCATAAGTATATCCATGCTTTCCCATTATCGTTCTTCACTATATACTGGCCCGCATAATTCAAAATTACCAAAGCATTCATCAAAGCATAGTAACCTTCCCCTCTGGAGTTTTTTCTCCCACCCAGGATTCCTTTATCCTCTTGAAAACTGATCTTATTTTCCGCCGGGTCAAAGCCGGTAACTTTAAAGTTAACCCAATAGTCGGTGGAACGGATTAGCACAAACGCCCCATCCCAGGCGCGGGCATCTCGTTGAAGTAGATGTTTTTCATCTTGAATACTCGTACTTGTAACTTTTTGTACATCAAAACCATAATACTCTGAGTCCAAAGAGGGATCCGGCCAGTACAAATACTTTGGTTTCGGATCCTCGGCTACTTCAAGAGGACTTTCTTTTTCGTAAAGATTGGCCGCCATTGGATCCGGTATTTCAAAAGGTACTTGGGTCCGCCAAATACTGTTCCAATTGGGATTACCACCGCCTTCGATCAAGGAACCGCACTTACTCCAGCCCGTAAGCGGCTCAGAACCGTCAATAACTGCGCGGCCCGCGCCAAATTTTCCCTGTGTATTTCCGTCGTAGAGAATAGAATTTTCTTTCATACCGGATTGCTGCAGAATAATGCTACCCCGGTATATAACGCCGCCTTTAAATATTACCCTGTCGCCGGGTTGAAGTTTAACTTCGGCGGCTTTTTCTTTTGCCTCAGGATCACCGGGGCTGTGTCTAAAAGGTAGAATGGCTGACTCCCCGGAATTAGCGTCGGTTCCGCCGTCGAAATCTATATAGTATTCAGCCGCAAATGAATTAACAGTTAGAATAAAAAATAAACTGATATAAAGAGATAACACCGGCCTGTCGTGCACTACACAAATTTTCATATTTTACTCCTCTTTAGACTCTACGGCTGCCTTAGCCTGTTTTATGAGAAATGCCGCCAGCTCTTTACACTGGAAGAATTCCCGTCCATTTGCCGGATTTTCATGCCCCTTCCCGGGGACTACCAGAACAGTTATCTCACCTTTAAGTGCCCGGTAACGCCTCGCAAGTTCAGCAGAATTCTTTTCCAACGGAACTGTCCCATCTTTATCTCCGTGGACATGAAATATCGGAATACCCGCTTTTGCGAGCGGTTCAAGCCGGTCCACCGGGTTGTGTAGGAGTAGCTGAGATTCCAGTTCTTCTATTTTCAGGCCGTAAGCCTTTGCCGCAATTTCCATTTTAGGATAACTTCTTATATCACAGACCGGATAAATTCCTCCTATCGCAGCAACACATTTTGGATGTTCGGCTGCCCAGTTATAAAGCATCAGTCCGCCCCTGCTCTGGGGAAAAAGCACCGCCTTTTTAGCTAAGCCGTACTCTGCCCGTAATTTTTCATAAAATGCCGTAAAAATTTCCCGGCCTTTAGGATTACCCTGGCTCTCTCCTACTCCCACAGAGACAATACTGATACCTTCATCAAGAAGCTGTTTACACAGCCAGGCATGATAGGGTCCCATACTGTTTGGGGCATACCAGACCCAAGGGGCTTGTTTATTAAGTTTTTTTCCCGCAGGCCTTAGCAAACTGCCTTTTACCTCGCCCAGCATTATAGGCACAGAGGTGCCTCCTATTATGGACTGCCAGTTCCCGGCTTTTTTTGTCTCCCGGACCGTCAACCGGCCGTTTTCCCAGAGGCCTTCAAGTGCATGTAAAGAAGCAGCATTTTGGAAGGCTTCTTTCAAAGTCATTCCTTTGGAAAGAGGGACCATGAAAGTATCATTGCGCCCGGCACTGAAATTGAGCTCGTTAACGCCGGCCCTTCCGGCAAGCTCGGTAAGAGCCTCCCGGATAGGTTTCCACTCCTGATAGGGTTCTGTTAATCTTTTATTCCAATTTTCTCCGCCCCATTCCGGGGATAACTCAGCCTGCCCCGGGTGAACAAGCCCTAAAACCAGTAAAAAACAAATAATCGGAAGCCTTTTATAAAAAATGCCATATAAGACCTTTTTCCATCCTTTCATATTTTCCTACCTCAGTATGTCTGACCGCCAATTACCTGTTTCTTTTAATTTACCCGAAAAACCATGTTTTTGCAAACAATAAAATGCTGCCGGCTTATTTAAAATTCGGGCAACCGGTTACTCTTATTAAAAAATACTCACGGTTGAATATGTAGCTGTTAAAATGTATAATCAAAAGAGCTGTACTTATTTTACAAAGCGAAAACCATGAAAATAATATCAAAATACATACTGAAAGAAATGATAGGACCCTTTTTGATAGGATTCCTTCTCTTCACTATTATTTTTTTAAGCGATAAAATGACAGAGCTCGCGGATCTGGTTATTAATTACGGAGTGGACTTCTTAACGACAATCAGGCTCTTTATTTACCTGATGCCGGCGTTCCTGGCCATTACTATGCCTATGGGGGTGCTTGTCGGAGTAATGGTTTCCTTCAACCGGCTTAATTCTGATAACGAAATTATTTCAATGAAACTCAGCGGCTTGAATATCCGTTCCGTAATAACTCCTGTCCTCCTTGCAAGCATTGTTTTGAGCGTTTTTATGATCGGCTGGAATAATTATGTTTTAGCCTGGGGCAATACTTCTTTTAGAAATCTGGTTTATAATATTACCCGTGATCATGCTTCCATGGTCATTCAAAAAAAGGTTTTTATCTCGGACTTTGATAAATTTGTTTTTTATGTCGAGGAAAAAGACGACAAGACAGGTTTTTTAAATCACATTATGATTATCTCCCAGGCGACAGAAAACTCGCCGGCTTATTACATCTCCGCCGCTACGGGTTATGTTTTTCCGGATCCCAGAGAAAAAACAGTCTATCTCAGGCTCGACAACGGCTATCTTCATCAAATAGATCCCAAAAATGAGGCGGTCTATTCAAAAATTAAATTCTCAAATTATAACATTATACTCGACCTTAAAAATAAGCTGTCAGGAATGATTTCCAACGAGAAGTCTGCCCGGGAAATGAGCCTTAAAGAACTCGGTAACGAAATAACCAGGACTTTCGACAAAGGTATTAACACCAATGTATTAAAAGTAGAATACCACAAAAAAATGGCTATACCCTTTGCGTGCCTATCGTTTACGCTGCTTGGTATTGCTCTGGGGATCTCTATAAAAATCAAAGGCACTTCCTTGAGCTTTATCATTTCGCTGGGGCTAATACTGATCTATTATTTTCTTCTTCTGGCCGGGGAAATCACCGGATCAAACGGCACCATCGCGCCCTGGTTAGCCATGTGGCTCCCCAATATCGTCACCGCGGTAGTCGGGCTGATAATTATGTATCTGGCTGTAAAAGAAAAGGTGGCAATATGAAATTCCACGGAATTATTGCCCGTTATATCGCCCGCAGATATCTGTATAATTTTTTTGCTTCCCTGGCAGTGCTCACACTTCTTACTTTTGTCATTTCAATCTCCGACGAAATCAGGTCCTTCATAGACCTAAAAGTTGACTTTATTCTTATTGCGAAGTATCTCGGGTACAAACTGCCCTATATGGTTCTTTACTCCGCGCCTTTTGCCTCTTTAGTCTCCACTCTTTTGACTTTATCAGGCCTTAATAAAACTAATGAAATCATGGCTATGCGCACGAGCGGTATCAGCACTACCGGGATCATTGCGCCGATACTCGTACTCGCGCTGCTTATTTCCTGCTCGGTTATAATACTGAACGAAACTTTTGTGACCCGGCTTCACGCTAAATCCACACTTATCAGGGTACGCGATATCTGGAAATCCACCCCCTCGGACGCCGAAATAAGAAACAATATTATCTTTAAATCAAAAGACGGCTGGGTGGCTTACATAAAATATTTTAACGGCGAGCGGAATTTTATGACCGGCATAATGTTAATTTACCCGGACGGTGAAAACAATATCAAACGCCGGATTGATGCAGAAAAAGCTGTTTGGGACGGCAGCCGGTGGCATTTTACCAACGGCATAGTCAGGGATTTTCCGGAAAACAACCGGGAAAAAGCTTTTAAATTTAAAGATTATTATCCCCTCATAACCGAGAATCCCGTTAAAATTTCCAGTAGAAAAAAAATAATTGATCAGTTAACCCTTCGTGAATTAAATGAGGAAATTAAATTTCTTGAGATAAAAGGGGAGAAAAGCGGTGAAGAAAACCTCTTTCTGCATCTCAAGATCTCTTATGCCTTCTCCATTTTTATGCTGGCTTTTTTGGCGGTTCCCTTTGGTTTAAGGACAGGCAAATATTCAGGGGTTATTATTAGTTTCGCCATAAGCTTTGCTGTCGGATTTATTTATTGGCAGATTCTATCCATAGGGAAGGTACTTGGCATGCACAATGTCCTGCCTCCATATATCGCCGCCTGGGGAGGGAATTTAATATTCCTTATTGCCGGCTCACTTATGTTCTTTTCTATAAAAAAGTAAAAAAAGTTTTCAAACCCCGTCGATTATCTTTCAATTTATTTGAAGTCATTTATTCTCTTAAAAAAAAAGCCCCGCAGTTTTTTAGACTGCGGGGTTTGAATTAATTATATAATATCATTCGATTTCCCCCGCGAAGCCGTTAAGCGTCGCGGGAAAAATCGGATAACCATTAATACGTTGTGAAAGAACTGCCCTTCGTATCTGTCCCTGTGCTGTTCGCAAATACATTGCCCGCAAATGCAGATGTTGTATCTGTTACATAAGCCCAGCCCGTACCTGCAGCGGCCGGAACACCGGCGGTAGCGTTGACCGTAGCTACATTACCCAGCGGTGTAGCTTTCGCAGGCGGAATCGGATACAAATAGCTTGTGAAAGATGTCGTCAAGTCACCCGGCCAAGTGCCTTCTTTTTCAGAGTAATAAATAGTTACCGCTGAACGCATGGCTGCCAGGTTGCCTTTGGTGGCACCTTCCCTTGATTTTTCCAGCATCTGCGCGAATTTGGGAATCGCTATACCTGCCAGAATACCGATGATCGCAACTACTATCATCAGCTCAATGAGCGTAAAACCTTTTTTCTTTAACATTTAGATATCACCTCCCTTTTTTGATTTAAACTATTACCATTATATAGTATTATTTTCTGTCTGTCAATACTTAAAGTATACTTTTAAGAAGTTTCGTTAAGTGCCTTCCTGCCAACTAGAAAGATACTCCTTCTGCCTCTTCGTCAGGGTATCAATAGTTATACCCATTGACTTAAGCTTTAACGCAGCAATGTTTTCATCAATGTCCCTGGGAACAGAATACACTTTTTTCTGAAGTTTCTTGGCATTTTTCACCATATACTCGGCACAAAGCGACTGATTGGCAAAGCTCATATCCATAACTGACGCAGGATGACCTTCTGCAGCCGCAAGATTTATCAACCTGCCGTCTCCCAACACAAATATCTTTTTGCCGTTGTTCAGTGTATATTCTTCGACAAACTCTCTCATTATTCTTACGGTCCTGGACATCTTTTTTAGTTTCGGGAGGTTAATTTCCACATTAAAATGTCCCGAATTGCAAATAATCGCGCCGTCTTTCATTAATTTAAAGTGCTTATCGGTTAGGACATCAACATCACCTGTTAAAGTTACAAAAATATCGCCTATTTTTGCTGCGGCTCCCGAGTCAATAACTATAAAACCGTCCATGTTGGCCTCTATAGCCTTGAGCGGATCAACTTCTGTAACATAAACATTGGCGCCCATTCCTTTAGCTCGCATGGCAACGCCTCTTCCGCACCAGCCATAACCGCATACCACAAAGTTACTCCCGGCGAGCAGGACATTTGTAGCCCGGATAATCCCGTCTATGGTAGATTGCCCAGTTCCGTACCGGTTATCAAACATATGCTTAGTATTCGCGTCATTTACCGCGATTATCGGGTATTTCAAGACGCCGTCTTTTTCCATTGCTTTAAGGCGGATAACACCCGTAGTTGTTTCTTCTGTACCTCCGATCAGGTATTTAAGAAATTCCTTCTTTTTTGAATGGAGCATAGAAACGACATCAGCTCCGTCGTCCATAGTCATCTGGGGCCGGTGTTCCAGGGCCTGAACCAGGTGATTATAATAAGTAGTATTATCCTCGCCTTTTATGGCAAAGGTTGAAATTCCATAGTGTTTAACCAGCGAGGCAGCCACATCATCCTGAGTGCTTAGTGGATTTGAGGCACAAAGACAAATATCGGCACCGCCTTCTTTCAGGGTTATCATAAGATTCGCTGTTTCACTTGTTACATGAAGACAGGCAGCGACTCTGACCTTTTTAAGAGGCTTTTCTTTTTTTAATCTCGCTCTAATAAGTTTGAGGACCTTCATCTGATTATTGGCCCATTCAATCCTTAACTTTCCGGTTTCCGCAAGGGAAATATCTTTTATATCATATTTCATTAGAGTCCTGCCTCCCTTTTTAGCTTAGCCGCTTTATCGGTTTTTTCCCAGGTAAATTCTTTAAGCGCTCTTCCGAAATGCCCGTAAGCTGCAGTCTTCCTGTAAATAGGCCTCCGGAGTTTTAAATAATCAATTATTGCTCTCGGCTTAAGGTTGAAATTCTTTCTTACAAGTTCTGAAAGTTTCTCTTCACTCAATTTTCCGGTCCCGAAAGTATTTACAAAGACCGAAACCGGTTCGGCCCTGCCGATAACATAGGACAACTGGACTTCGCATTCATCAGCCAGTCCGGCCGCAACTATATTCTTGGCTACATATCTCGCCATATAAGTTGCAGAACGGTCGACTTTTGTCGGATCTTTTCCTGAGAACGCGCCGCCGCCGTGCCTGCCTCTGCCGCCATAAGAATCCACAATTATTTTCCTGCCTGTCAAACCCGTATCTCCATGAGGTCCGCCAATCTCAAAATTTCCCGTTTGATTAATAAAGATAGCTGACTTTTTCAAGGTTTTGAAGTAAACACCCAGCACCGGCTTAATAACTTTATTAATGATGCCGGCTTTAATTTGAGCATTGGTTACATCCGGAGAATGCTGCGCCGCAATAACAACCGCAGTTACTGCTTTCGGTTTGTCGTCTACATATTCCACTGAGACCTGGGTTTTTCCGTCGGGCCGGAGAAATTTAAGAATTCCTTTTTTTCTTACCTCAGAAAGTCTGAGCGCGAGTTTTTGAGCCAAAGCAATAGGTAAAGGCATCAATTCTTTGGTTTCTTTGGAAGCATAGCCGAACATAATTCCCTGATCTCCTGCCCCGCCGGTATCAACGCCCATAGCTATATCCGCGGATTGGCTGTGCAGAAGATTATGAAACCTGAAGGTTCCCGCTGCAAACCCTATTTTGGGATCGGTGTAGCCGATGTCTTTTACCACTTCTCTTACTATCTTTTCGTAGTTCATTATTTTTTTGCTGTTGTTTGTAATTTCACCCGCAATAACCACAGTATCGGTAGTCACCAGAGTTTCACAAGCCACCCGGGCATAGGGATCAGCTGCCAGATTCAAATCAAGAACCGCATCGGATATTTGATCCGCTACTTTATCCGGATGCCCTTCTGTTACCGATTCAGAAGTAAAGATATAACTCTTAGCCATATTTTTGTTTCCCTCCAATAAATTTTTCTTTCAAAATTGATAAAATAAAATTAATAAGAACAAAATTCCGCCTCAAACGCCATGGTTCAATAATCATTCTAAAGAGCCATTCCAGTCCGAGTCTTCTGAAAAATAAAGGGGCCCTTTTAATTCTGCCCGCTATAACATCAAAACTTCCGCCTACGCCTACAGCAACCGGCACACCCAGTTCTATAAGATTAGTACTTAACCACTTTTCCTGTAAAGGCTGGCCTAATCCTGCGAGTAGTATGTCAGGAGCAGACCGTTTAATGGTTTCTTTAACATCATTTTGATTAATTATATCAAAATATCCGTTCAAATATCCACAAATATTTACTCCCGGGAAAGTAACTGTAAGGTTACGACAGGCCTCGGCAACGACGCTTTCTTTTGCTCCGAACAGAAAGATACGATATCCTTTCTTGACCGACATAGCAGCAAAAACCGGAATCAGGTCAATTCCCGAAAGCCTTGGTATCTCGGTTCTCTGCAGATATTTTACAGCTTTGGCTACACCTGCACTGTCGCAAATAACAAGTTTTGCTTGTTCAATAAGAGTTTTATAGATCTGGTCTTTTCTTGCTTGCATGACCGTAAGGCTGCCAAGAGAAATAAACAATGCGGGTTCTTTTTTTTCTATAGCTGCCGTGGCAATACTTTTTACCTCTTCAAGGCTGACAGAATCAACCCTAACCCCCAAAACAGAAAGTTTCTTCATTATTTCACTTTCTTTTAAGTGCTTTTTTAAAATCTTCTATTAATTTAATGGCCGTAGGATCTTTTTTGTACAAGAGGGCGAGGTAAACACTGGCAAAGTCCCCGAGGTAAATTAGGGAGAATATTCTGGCCAGAGGGGATTTCCCGGTAGAATTAATTTCCCCGGTCCAGCCGGCTCTTTTTTTAATGATAGCCCGGGTAAGCGCAATACGCTTTTTTTGCGGACCTGAAGTGTCTTTATCCTGAAGAAAAACAACCGCAAATTGTTTAAGTACTTTTTTTAAAAGTTCCCAGCCAACAATTTCATTATGATTCATCTCCGGTAGAACGCTTGAAAAGGCTAACACTTTTGAATTCTCTGCCAGCTGGCATTTCCATCTTGTAGCCGTCGCATCGGTAGTGTCGGCGCAGCCAATAACAATTACCGGTTTCGAAAATATTTTCCCGGCCAACAATTTAGCAGGATTATTTCCGGGTTTTACACCGGGACCATAGAGTTTTTTCAATTTTTCCAGTAAGACAGGCACTTCCGACAACCCGGTTTCCTCACTTTTCGCATATCCAAGTTTTTGCAGCGCAATGAGAACAGGGAAGAATAAATACGGCAGGGAAGCTCTTGGCGGAGCTCCAGCCGGCACAAGAATAACCGGCAGTTTGTTTTGTTTTGCAAGTTTTTCCAGGGTTCCGCCCGTAGTGACGGCCAGTAGTTTTGCTTTTTTCTTTAACGCATCTTTGAAGGCCGAAAGGGTTTCTTCAGTATTTCCCGAATGCGAGACAGCAATCACCAGCGTTCGTGCGTCCACCCATTTAGGCACATAATAATTTCTGTTTACGGTTACCGGAACGGCGCATTTATCTAAAAGTATATTCTTTAGGATATCCCCGCCTATAGCAGAACCGCCCAGGCCTGTTATAAGAATTTTCTTTAAGTTTCTTAATCCATCAGGCAGTCTGGCCTCCCGGCCGATCCGAATCGCATCCTTAACCATAAACGGAAAATTCAAAACATGCCCCATCATATTGAAAGGGTCCTGTTTCCTGCTGTATTTTAAATTTTTCATATTGTTTTTCCCCTTTCTTTAATGAGCCACACTACTTCTTTCTTAAGGACAAAATCAATTTCAAAGACTGGCTTATAACCCAAGATTCTTTTGGCTTTGGAAATATCCGCCCAGTTATCCTTAACATCACCCAGCTGGGCTCTCGCCAAGTTAAGTTTCGCTTTTTTGCCGGTGAATTTTTCCAGTTTTTTTATTACTTCTAAAAGATTTATCCGGTTACCGCCGCCTGCATTGAACACTTCCCCGGTATGGCTGCTTTTTGCCGCCAGCATACAGCAATTAATAATATCTTCCACATAGGTAAAATCTCTGGTGGATTTTCCGCCGGCAAAAACCGGTAACTTTTCACCCGCCAGCATTTTTGAGATAAAAATATTAAAAGCCATATCCGGCCGCTGTCTGGGGCCGTAAACCGTGAAAAACCTTAAAATTATATAAGGAATGTTATGGCTTTTTCCGTACAAATAAAAGAGTTTCTCCGCTGCAAGTTTGGTGACCCCATATGGCGAGACCGGGCTGGCCGCAGTTATTTCTTTAACCGGTAGATCTTTTGCGTCTCCGTAAACCGAAGAAGAAGAGGCAAATATTATTTTCTTAAGCCTGCCGTTTT